>NZ_JAWOAR010000357.1:0-24958 GCF_046498435.1 Longimonas sp.
GGTCGGCACA
The DNA here is from genome assembly GCF_046498435.1 of Longimonas sp. Classification (NCBI taxonomy): domain Bacteria; kingdom Pseudomonadati; phylum Rhodothermota; class Rhodothermia; order Rhodothermales; family Salisaetaceae; genus Longimonas; species Longimonas sp. Next base: position 11 of record NZ_JAWOAR010000357.1, read on the forward strand.
GGTTACCCGGCTATGGGCTGCAAATCCTTAGCCCGGGATCAGGAGCGAAGCGCTGGGAGCACCGCGACCGAGTACTCCTGGGGTGCGGATATCCCGGGCGGCCTCCAACCTAACGTGTACATCGAAGTCTCGCACCTGGTATTAGAACGTTTGAGGGCCCCCGAAAGACGATAGTAGACGCCGTAGGAAAAGCCGTAGGAAAAAAGACGACCTGGCTGCGACAGGGCAAACACAGTTAAAATGGATAGCACGGTTGGATCCAACTGTGCACCTATGCATTCCATAGAGTTCCTTATAACACCTGTATGCAGCTTATTTTGAAACCTACCCGAAAACGAGTTAAGTTTGGTGAAAGTTCAACGGGGGGGTTGGCGTGCGGATATGCTAAGCTGTATGTTGGGTATCCGTTTGGCGTACAGCCCCACGCTCTTACTTTATCTTGTGGAGAGCATCTCGTTGTCCCGTCAAACTGCACATAAGATCAGCGTATGTCCTTTGTAAGTTGAGAGGTGCGCATGCGCTGTAGCACTCCGGTAGTCCCTTGCTTATACCGTAGTTATGGCACAGATATTTCCCAAAAAAGCGAATCTGCTTCCCCTGCTTTCCCTGGGGGCTTCAGCCTTCGGGTTCGTGATTCTTGTTTTTCTGGTATGGTATTATTTCTCGCCCGAGTTTACGGATGTGGGGTACCGGCCGGAGCAGCCCGTCGAGTTTAGCCACGAGCTACACGCGGGGCAGCTCGATATGGACTGCCGCTACTGCCACAACTGGGTGGAAGAGGCCTCGCACTCCAACGTGCCTGCCACGCAGACCTGCATGAACTGCCACAACCAGATCAAGACGGATTCGCCGAAGCTGGCCCCTGTGCGCGAGAGCTGGGCCGATGACGAGCCTATTCAGTGGGTGAAGGTACACCACTTGCCCGATTATGCGAAGTTTAGCCATGCCTCGCACGTGGGAGCGGGCGTCGGCTGTGAAACGTGCCACGGGCGCATCGACGAGATGGAAGTTGTTTCGCAGTCGGAGCCGCTCTCGATGGGATGGTGCCTGGAATGCCACCGTCAGCCCGAGTTGTACCTGCGCCCCACCGAGGAAGTAACAACAATGGGCTATGTGCAACCGGCCGACTTTGTGGATCGCAATCTTGAGAAAGTGCGTCGCGAAGGTATTCAGCCTCCCACCAATTGCTCGGCCTGTCACTATTAAGCTGCGTTCTGTTGACGCCTTCTATTTCGGGAGGCCGCCTGTTTGAGCCTCCGGTGGCCCTACTGGCCCGGCCGCGACCCTCTTTGTTTACGAACGGTTTGACCCATCGATTTTCATGATCGAGCTTGACGTTATCAACGATTCTAAGGACCTGTCTGGCGATGATACGTCGGGGCCGCAGTTTTGGCGGAGTCCTGCACAAATGAACGCCCCGGCTGACACGTCCGACCGCGACGAGTTTCAGGATGGCATGAGCACGCCGCCGAGTGGTGCTTCGCGGCGTCAGTTCCTGCAACTTATGGGGGCGGCCATAGCCATGGGCGGGCTCACAGCGTGTCGGCGTCCGGTCGAGAAAATCCTTCCGCATGCCCGCAATCCCGAAGAAGCCATTCCGGGCGTGCCCAACGAGTACGCAACGGCTATGCCCTTTCGGGGGCTGGTGCGTCCTGTAGTCGTGAAAAGCGATGACGGGCGGCCCACAAAAGCCGAGGGCAACCCCGACCATCCATACAGTGGAGGAGGGGTGAGCGCCTACGAACCGGCTTCGGTGCTGAACCTGTACGATCCCGACCGGTCGAAGCGCGTGCTCGATGATGGAAGCAACGTCGAGTGGAGCGACTTCATGAGCTTCTGCCGCACGCTCGGTGATGAGGCCGACAACCAGTCGGTTGCTGTCATTGCCCCACCGTCCTCCTCGCCCACCATGCAGTCCATGCGGGAACGGCTGGAGAGTCGCTTTGCGGATGTGCAGTGGATCAGCTATGCGGCTGAGGGTGACGATGTCGTGGCACAAGGCATGCAGCAAGCATTTGGGGCACCACTGCGTCCAGCCTACGATTTTGGGGCCGCCGATGTTATTGTAAGCCTCGACGCCGACTTCCTTGGTGGTAGTGATCCGAACTTCCTGAACAACACTGCAACCTTTGCAGAGCATCGCACGGTAAGCGACCCGAGCGATGATATGAGCCGCCTGTATGCGGTCGAGAGTGCGTATACCACTACCGGCGGCATGGCCGACAACCGACTGCGTATGCAGGCACGCCGCATTGTGCATGTGGCCACCGCACTCGCTGCTGAACTTGGCGTAGATGTTGAGTCCACGGGGAGCCTTTCCGAACAAGAGCAAGAATACGTTGCAGCCGTGGCCGAAGACCTGCAAAATGCAGGCCCACAGAGCGTGCTGGTGGCAGGCGAAACGCAGCCCCCAGCTGTACATGCGCTCGCGATGGCAATCAACGAGCAGTTGGGTAGCCTTGGAGAAACGGTAACGTTATTCGATACCGGAGCCGAGACACCCTCCTTGCAAAGTGAGGCCCTCAGTGCACTCGTTGAGGACATGAGTAGCCGAGCCGTAGACACGCTCATCATGTTGGGGGTGAATCCTGCATACAGCGCGCCTGCCGAACTCGGGTTTACCGAGGCGATGCGACAGGTAGGTACGACCATTCATCTTGGAATGCATGTTGATGAGACGGCCCGTGCCGCCGACTGGCACGTCCCCCAAACCCACTATCTTGAATCGTGGGGCGATGGGCGCGCCTACGACGGCACTCTTTCGGTGATTCAGCCGCTCATTGATCCGCTCTACGAAGATGCGCATTCATCGCTTGAAGTCGTAAATGCATTGGCCACCGGCACCGATACCGCTGGATATGATCTGGTGCGCGAGGTGTGGCGTGAGCAGGTCGATGAGAACTTCGAAGACGTGTGGCGCCGCACGCTCCACGACGGATACCTCGAAGACAGCGCCTACGCGACCGTCGAGCCCGATGCCGTGGCGCTTCCCGAATCTATTGACCTGTACAGCGAAGAGGGCTACGAAGTAGTTACGCGTCTGGACCCCACCCTGCTCGATGGGCGGTTCTCCAATAACGCCTGGATGCAGGAGCTGCCAGATCCCATCACCAAAATTGTGTGGGATAACGTGGCGCTCATGAGCCCCGCAACGGCAGATGAGTTAGACGTTGAGGTTACCTACGACGCGGGGGTGTTCCGGGCCGATGAGATCGAGATTGAGGTCAACGACGCGGCTGTGACGCTTCCAGTCTGGATTCAACCCGGCTTCCCTGACGGCTCCATTGGCGTGACGATGGGATATGGACGAGCCCTCTCAACCCGCCGGTCGAAGCGCAGCACACCCTTCTGGAATACTGACGAATACACTGACATCTACGGCGATGGGCCGCTGGCTGGAGGCGTGCAGGACGATGGCACGTCGTATGAGCCTGTGGGCACGAATGTGGCGCCCATCCGCTCAAATAATGGACGCATTGCTACCGGTGCTTCCATACGTAAAGTGGGAAGCGGATACAAAATCGTATCTACCCAGGAGCACGGCTCCATGGAAGGCCGCCCGCTGGCACGGTGGTCTACGCTCGAAGAGTTCCGCGATGCTCCCGAGCACATCAGCGAGATGGGCGAGCCAGTGCCCGGTCCTGAAGAGTCGTATGAGGAGTACCCGGAGCTGTGGTCGGAGAACCATCCGTCGGAGCAGCCCGCCATGAAAGACAATCCCTACTACGACAATCAGTGGGGCATGGTCATCGACCTGAACACATGCATGGGGTGCAATGCCTGCGTGATAGCATGCACCAGCGAAAATAACGTGCAGGTGGTCGGGAAAGAGGAAGTGGGAAATGGGCGCCACATGTACTGGATGCGCATGGATCGCTACTACGTGAGCGAAGACGCGAGCGACGAGGATCCGGAGATGGTGACGCAGCCGGTTACGTGTCATCATTGCGAAAACGCGCCGTGCGAATCGGTATGTCCGGTTGCGGCTACAGTGCACTCGCCTGATGGTACCAACCAGATGGTGTACAACCGCTGCATCGGTACACGCTATTGCTCGAACAACTGCCCGTACAAGGTGCGCCGGTTTAACTACTACAACTGGGTGGGTACGCTGCCCGATCAGGTGCAGATGGCCCAAAACCCACGTGTAACTGTGCGTTCGCGCGGCGTCATGGAGAAGTGCACATTCTGCATTCACCGCGTGCGCGACACGCAGCGCCAGGCACGCAACGAAGACCGCCCCATGCAGACCGACGAAGTGCAAACGGCCTGTCAGCAGGCGTGTCCCACCAATGCCATCACGTTTGGCGACCTGAACGACCCCGACAGCGAACTGGTGGCACAGCGCGAGAACCCGCGTCGCTACGAAATGCTCGACTACCTGAACACGAAACCGCGTCTGTCCTACCTTGGGCGCGTCCGGAACCCCAACCCTCGCCTGGATACAGCCGACGCATCGTCTGAAACGGCGTAGCTGCGGCGTACCCTCTGGCCTCCACGCTCACCCTGTTGAATCAAGCGTAGAAACCCGTGGACAATCGTACTGAACATAACGACGGGCCCGACGGCCACGACAACTTCCACGAGCGTCCCCGGCTCGTGAAGGGCGGGCTCACGTTTAATGACATCACTGAGTTGGTGTCGTATCATGCCGAGCGCAAAACGCCCAAAGCATGGTTCGTGGCCTTTGCTTTTGCCTCTAGCGGTGCAGTATTACTGCTGGCCATGCTGGCGTATCAAATCTACAACGGTGTGGGGGTGTGGGGCAACAACCAGCCGGTAGCGTGGGGATGGCCCATCGTGAACTTTGTGTTCTGGGTGGGTATTGGCCATGCTGGAACGCTGATCTCAGCCATTCTCTTTCTTTTTCGGCAGCAGTGGCGCACATCCATCAACCGCGCTGCCGAGGCGATGACCATCTTCGCCGTGATCTGTGCGCTCATCTTCCCTACATTCCACGTGGGGCGGGTCTGGGCCATCTACTGGACGCTTCCCATCCCGAACCAGATGGAAATGTGGCCGCAGTTTAAGAGTCCGCTGCTCTGGGACGTATTTGCCGTGTCGAGCTATTTCCTCGTATCGTTGATCTTCTGGTACGTGGGCATGGTGCCTGACCTGGCCACCTTCCGGGATCGGGCCAAAGGATTCTTTCGCAAGCGCATTCTGGGCTTCCTGTCGCTTGGATGGACGGGTGCAAACCGCCACTGGCGTAACTACGAAAAAGCATACTTGCTGCTGGCAGGGCTGGCCACACCGCTTGTGCTTTCTGTGCACTCGGTGGTGTCGTTTGACTTTGCCGTTTCCATTCTTCCGGGCTGGCATACCACGATCTTTCCGCCGTACTTTGTGGCGGGAGCCATCTTCTCCGGCTTTGCGATGGTGGTTACGTTGCTCGTCATTACACGCAAGATCTATAGCCTGGAGAACCTGATTACGATCGACCACCTCGAAAAAATGAACGTCATCATTCTGGTGACAGGGACGATCGTCGGGTTCGCTTACATCACGGAGTTCTTCATTGCGTGGTACTCGGGGCTTGAATATGAGCAGTACGCATTCTTGAACCGCGCCTTCGGACCCTACGCGTGGGCCTACTGGATTATGATGACATGTAACCTGGTTACGCCGCAGCTCTTCTGGTTCAAAAAGCTGCGCCGGTCGATTCCGGTGATGTTTGCGCTCTCTATTTTTGTGAACATCGGGATGTGGTTTGAGCGCTTCGTGATTACGATTACGTCGCTGCACCGCGACTTCCTGCCCAGCTCCTGGGGCTACTACACGCCTACCATTGTTGATGTGCTCACGTTTGTGGGGACGTTCGGGCTCTTCTTTACGCTGTTTCTCCTCTTCCTGCGCTTCATTCCTATTGTAGCAATGGCCGAGGTAAAAACCGCACTCCCCGAGTCCGACCCGCACCACTACGAGGGCGACGGGCAAACGGCTTCGGCCAGCGAACGCAACACGCCCTACATCAAGCCCTCACAAGGATACCAGAGCTACCGTGGAGGACGCCAGGGCACGCCGCTCTCCGATGATGATGGAGCGGACGACGACCGCACGGCATAACCTGATCCCTCTGCTCTACTGACAATGAACTCTTGCTGACCATGACACTAATTCAGGAAATTAAGGCGTCGATGGGCATCTTCGAGGGTGCCGATGATGGGGCGTATGGGCTGCTTGCCGAGTTTCCGCATCCCGGTGCTCTGCTCCACGCCGCCGAAGCCACGCGCGAGGCCGGCTACAAGCAGTTCGACACCCACTCCCCCTTTCCCGTGCATGGCATGGATGAGGCTATGGGGCTGGGCAACTCCAAAGTGGGCTATTTCACCTTCATCGGAGGGCTAACCGGATGCTTGGGAGGGGCGCTCATGATGTGGTGGATGGGAGCCGTTGACTATCCGATCAACATCAGCGGCAAGCCCTTCTTTTCCATTGAGCCATCGGTGCCCATTATGTTTGAGCTGACCATTGTGGTCGCGGCAGTGGTTACTGTGGGGGCGATGCTTGCACTCAATGGACTGCCCCGCCCGTACAACCCGCTCTTCTACTCTGAGCGTTTTAGCCGTGCCACCGACGATAGCTTCTTCCTTCACATTGCCGCCGGTGATGCACAGTTCGACCGCGAGGAGACTGCTGCCTTCCTGCGCAAGCTTGGGGCAGAGCATGTCGAGCTTATCTATGATGACGAAGCAGTAGATGCGTAACTTGCCGCGCCTCCCCTTTATGGTTGATCCTAACCTGCACAGTAGCATGCGTTACCTTGTATTTTCCCTTGCGGCCCTGGCGCTCGTGCTCACCGGATGCCGGGGCATGGAGTCGGAAGAGACCCCCGTCCACCCGAACCAGGACATGGACTACCAAGAGCGGTTCAATGCCCAAGATGCCAACCCATTCTTTGCCGATAACGCCGCGATGCGTAAACCAGTATCCGGCACTGTAGCACGTGGCTTTCTGCGTGAAGATAGTGCTCTGTACACAGGCCGAGATGACGACGGGGTGCTCGTAGAGAGCAACCCCGTTGATATATCGCAGGCAGTGGTGCAGCGTGGCAAAGAACGCTACGAAGTATACTGCTCTGTATGTCACGGAATCGCTGGCGACGGTGAAGGCATTATCATGACGGGCGACTATGGCTACACGCCTGCTCCCACGTTTCATGCCGACCGGCTTCGCAACGAAGAGCCCGATGGCCACTTTTACGATGTAATCACCAACGGCATCCGGAGCATGCCGGGCTATGCCTCCCAGATCGCCGTGCAAGATCGCTGGGCCATTGTGGCGTATATCCGGGCGCTTCAGCGTAGCCAAAATGCCAGCGAAGACGACCTCCCCGAAAGCGCTCGCGTAGAAATAGAGCAAGGCGAAAGCGCCAACATTACGGTTGAGTAAGTGCTTCTGAATAAGCGCCTGCCTCCCCGTTTCGCATAGATCGCGGCTCCCCCGCTGAACCTTCGACTGTTACGTTATGTCTGATACCGAATCGCGCTCGTCCTCGCTACTCACGTGGCTGATTGATCCGCTACGGTCTACCGTGGATTCGGCGCCCAATGCCTTCACGTTTACTGGCGATCGGCGCGCGTGGCTGGTACCTGTTGCACTGGGACTGGCCCTGCTTGCCATTAGTGCACTCGGGTGGCTCGTAAATCCAGAGCGGTTTTATGTGTCGTACCTCATCGGGTGGACGTTCTGCCTGACCATTAGTCTGGGGGCGCTCTTCTTCCTGTTCTTTAACCATTTAACAAAGGCAGGATGGAGTATCGTTGTGAACCGAATCAACGAATCCCTTCTATGGGGTTTTCCCATGCTTGCACTGCTATTCATCCCCGTGCTTTTTGGGATGGATGACCTGTACAAGTGGACCCGCCCCGAGGTTATCACAGAGGGAAGTCCGAAGTACGACGAACTCATTGCTGGCAAAACGCCCTATCTCAATACCCCGTTTTGGAGTATCCGAATGGCCATCTACTTTGCCATTTGGTCGCTGCTTTCATATCGGCTGTATACCTTCTCGGTCACCCAAGATGTGACTGGAGATCCAGAGATTATGGCGAAGCTGCGCTCAACCAGTGCATGGGGACTTCCCCTTGTTGCAGTAACGGTTGCTTTTGCCAGCTACGACATCCTCATGTCAACCGATGCCCACTGGTACTCCACCATATTCGGCATCTACCTGTTCGCTGGGGCGATGCTGTCGCTCATCTCCATAATGATCATTATCGGGACGAGCCTTCAGCGTAGTGGAATGCTTGGGGATACGATCACGCCCGAGCATTATCATGATCTCGGCAAGTACCTGTTTGGGTTTACCGTGTTCTGGGCCTACATTGCTTTCAGTCAGTACCTGCTGATCTGGTATGCTGGGATTCCGGAAGTAACTATCTTCTACCGGCATCGTCTGGAGCATGCATGGGAGTGGCACAGCGCGATGCTTATTCTCTTCCACTTTGCCGTGCCCTTCTTCCTTCTGCTTCCACAAATTACCAAGCGCATCCCCGTGGTGCTTGGCATCTTGGCGGTGTGGCTCTTCGGCATGCACTGGTTTGATCTGCACTGGATTACGATGCCTAACCTCTTCGAAGATGGCGGATTCCACTGGCTCGACTTTACAACCTGGCTTGGGCTTCTGGGGTTATTTTTGGGAGCAACTGTGTACCGGCTAAGTCGCCATGCATTGGTGCCGCATCGGCATCCGTACCTGCAGGAGTCAATGCACTTTGAAAACGTGTAGCTCTGGCTGCCCTGCAACAACGGATCGCCCCCCCGGCTACAGCTGTACAGCTTTGTCCCCTGAAGCGAGCTACCGCGCTTTAGCCGTATTTTCGCTCCGCATTTCGACCCTCGCGTTAGGGTTGTTCATACATAAGATTGCCCGTACAAGCGAACACGCTCTGCTGACACGCCTTTGCCATCCGCTATGACTGCTTCGTCTTCTGATTTGCGTTCCCCCACGATCGTAACACCGCGCGAGGCCGATGTCGTTGACGGCACGGACGTTCGCTTCGAATGGGAGCCCGTTGAGGGAGCCGATCACTACATCCTGCAAGTGGCTGAATCGGCGCGATTCGACACCATTGTCCTCGAAGAGAACGTGGGTAGCCACACGTCGGTCGGCATTGCCGACTTCTTTCCCACCGATGAGCGTACGTTCTTCTGGCGCGTTCTTTCAGGGGCGGGCGACACAGTCAGCGAAAGTGGACGCGTAGAAAGCTTTGTGGCTGCCGATGCCGAGGCAGCAGAAGCATATGGGGGGCTGCCAGAGCAAGAAGAGGATATGGGGCCAGCGTTCGAGTTGGTGCGCTCCTCAAAAGAAGAAGTTCCGGCACGTGTAATTACGCCCGATGCGCGGTTGGAGCGTGAGAAAGAGATCGGCGTGGCCGAGGAAGGAATCGCGACAGGGCAGATTGCAGGAATTGCGTTTTCGATCATCGTAGTAATTGCAGTTGCGGTGGTTGTGCTCTTTGCGTGGACTAATGTAGAGCGGCAGCAGGCGCGTTCTACAGCAACAAGTGCGCAAGAATCCGCTGCACAAGAAACAAACGACGATGGGCGCCGACAGATTTCGGAGTATGCAGTTGTTGATGAAGAGGACGGCACCTACCGTATCCCCATTGACCGTGCTATAGATTTAGTTGTAGACGATTATAACGCAGAAGAAGCGGGTAGCGAAGACGGGGAGGAATAGCCGCATATGGACGCTGATTATCAAATTTTGACTCCGCTATGATCGTGTGGTGAAGCCGTTTTGAACAATGCAACCCGGGCGTAACGTGCTCGTATGGATGATTCCGAATGGCTATTCTGCACCGTATCCGAACTGTCATGCGCATGCCTATACGCCGCAATCTGTTGTTCGGCGTGTTGGCTGTTCTCCTAATTGGAGGGGGAGTCGCGAATCCCGCCGATGCGCAGCGCACCGGCCAGCAGCGCGCCGAGTACGAAGGAGTAGGAATCGATCGCAAACACGGCGATACCGTTCCTCACGACCTCACATTTACTGACCATACTGGCGCCGAGGTTACCCTGGGCGAGTACTTTGACGGGGATCGCCCGGTGCTGTTAAACCTGGTATATCACGACTGTCCCATGCTGTGCGGGCTCCTACTGAATGGGGTTACAACCACCATGGGCAACCTCGACTGGACACCGGGCGATGAGTATACGGTCTTAACTGTAAGCTTCAACCCGCGCGAGTCGCATGAACTGGCTGCCGAGCAGCGGGAGCGTTACCTGAACCAGCTGGATCGGCCCGGGGCTTCGGACGGATGGCACTTTCTGACCGGCGATGCTGAAAACATCGATGCGTTGACGGATGCGGTCGGTTTCAACCTCCGATGGATTGAGTCAAAGCAAGAGTACGCGCATCCAACGACGTACGTATTCTTGAGTGGAAACGGCATGGTGTCGCAGTACATCCATGGGATGGAATTGCCGCGCAGCGATACGCGCAAAGCACTGGTTGAGGCGTCCGATGGGCAGGTAGGATCGCCCGTTGATCTGGTGCTGCTCTATTGTTTTCAGTTTGACCCAAACGAAAATACATACACCGCCGATGCCTTTAACCTGATGAAAGCGGCCTCTGTATTGACAGTGCTCGTGCTGGGTGGTATGCTGTACGTGTTCTGGCGCCGCGAAAGTGAACAGTTGAACGACCAATTGAGCGAAGGGCCGTCCTTCCCTCCACAAACATAACGCATCCCCCCAGCCTCTGCGTACCCACAACGTCTTTGTTTGGGCCGCATGAGGTCTTCTTCCCACTCACACAATTAGTGTCTTCGTTATCATGAATGACTCCGGCACGTTCTGGCTTCCCGAAGCTGCCTCGACGGTGGCTGCCGAGGTCGATGGCCTGTTCTATTTCGTCTATTGGGCCAGCGCCATCATTTTTGTAGGGGTGGTGGCTGCAATGATCTACTTCGCATACAAATATCGCCGCCGCGATCCGAACGACCGGCCCGAACCGGTCAAGGAAAGCCGCCTCCTGGAAATCTCCTGGATTGTGGTGCCAACGATTTTGGTGCTCCTGGTCTTTACCTGGGGCTTCCAAACCTTCGTAACGTTACAGACGGCTCCGCCCAATGCGTATGAGATCCAAGGACAAGCCTACTCCTATGGATGGAGCTTTGAGTATCCGGAAGGAGCCCAAACGACCGATGAACTGTATATTCCGGCAGATCGTCCGGTGCAGGTTCGCTTGAGCAGTCGGGAGGGCGATGTGCTGCATAGCTTTTTCCTCCCGCAGTTTCGGGTGAAGCAAGATGTTCTGCCCAATCGGTACACATCGGTCTGGTTTGAGGCGAACGAGCCAGGCACCTATGAACTCTTCTGTACGGAGTATTGCGGCACGGGGCATTCCCAAATGCTTGGCGAAGTCAACGTCCTTCCGCAAGACGAATTTGACGAGTGGATGGAAGAGGCAGGCGGGGTTGACGAAGACGAACTCTCGCTGGTCGAGCTTGGTGAGGTCCAGTACGAGCGTAACGGCTGCCAGGGATGTCACAGCCTTGACGGATCGGACGGAGCTGGTCCTACGTTTCAGGGGCTGTACGAAAGCAACCGCGACTTTGCAGATGCCTCATCGACCGAAGCAGACGAGAACTACCTCCGCGAATCGATTGTCGAGCCCGATGCAAAGATCGTAGAGGGCTATCGGTCGGGCATTATGCCCTCGTTTGCGCAACTGTCAGAGCGTGAAGTGACGGCGCTCATTGAGTTCATCAAAGAGCAGGACTAAGCAGGCGTCGATTGCGCCTCTCGGATCCCTTTCCATCGAAGAACGCGACACATTATGGAAGCGGCAGCACACGCAGCATCTGGTACAGACGCCGAGCCGCGTACGTACCTTAACCATGAAAACACCCTTTGGGGATGGCTCACAACCAAAGACCACAAAAAAATCGGGATCATGTATTTGGTCTCGCTTGCCGTGGTCTTCTTGGTGGCGGGCTTGCTGGCTATGGCCGTACGCCTGGAACTGATGTCGCCCGACTTCAGCATCATGTCGGCCGATCAGTACAACCAGACCTTCACGATGCACGGCATCATGATGGTCTTCCTGTTCATCGTGCCCTCGATTCCAGCGATTCTGGGCAACTTTGTGCTTCCGCTTCAGATCGGAGCAAAAGACGTTGCATTCCCCCGGCTTAATCTGGCCAGTTGGTACGTCTACATAGCAGGAGGTGTGCTCACGGTAACGGCGCTGCTTGTTGGCCAGTTGGATACAGGGTGGACGTTCTACACACCGTACTCGTCGCAACAGGGAAGCGCGGTCATCTTTATGACTGCGGCCATCTTTGTCTCGGGATTCGCCTCTATCTTCACTGGGCTGAACTTCATCGTCACGATCCACAAGATGCGGGCACCGGGCATGACCTGGAACCGGCTCCCGCTGTTCGTTTGGGGGCTCTATGCAACGAGTATTGTGCAGGTGCTGGCCACGCCTGTAGTCGGTATTACGATGCTCCTGCTTATTCTGGAGCAAACGCTGGGGATCGGGATCTTCGATCCAGCATTGGGCGGGGACCCGATTCTCTTCCAGCACTTCTTCTGGTTCTACTCGCACCCTGCGGTGTACATCATGATTCTGCCGGCCTTCGGCATCATGAGTGAGCTGATCGCGACGTTTAGCCGTCAGCGCATCTTTGGGTACCGCGCTATTGCCCTGTCATCGGTCGCCATTGCGATGCTTGGCTTCCTGGTCTGGGGGCATCACATGTTCGTATCGGGCCAGTCGGCGATCTCCTCGATTGTGTTTTCGCTGATTACGTACCTGATTGGTATCCCGTCGGGCATCAAAATCTTCAATTGGATCGCCACGCTTTACAAAGGATCAGTGTGGCTGCAAACCCCGATGCTATATGCACTTAGCTTCCTGTTCCTCTTCAGCATCGGCGGGCTAACAGGTATTATGGTAGGTGTTCTTGGCGTGGATGTACACTTGCACGACACCTACTTTGTCGTGGGACACTTCCACTACGTGATGATGGGCGGTTCGGTCATTGCACTTCTTGGCGGGATGCACTACTGGTGGCCTAAGATCACAGGGCGCATGTATAGCGAAACGCTTGGCAAGATTGCGGCAGGACTCATCTTTATCGGATTCAACGTGACGTTCTTCACGCAGCTGGTGCTCGGCAGCCAGGGCATGCCGCGCCGCTACTATGAGTATGTAGACCGCTTCGCTGAGCTGCACATGATTTCGACAATCGGTTCCTTTATCTTAGCATCTGGGCTCTTCCTGGTGCTCGGATATGCACTGCACTCGCTCTTCTACGGCAAGAAAGCGCCGCAGAACCCGTGGGCCGCTGCCACACTGGAGTGGACCAACGTAGCTGCAGTGCCCGATCCGCACAACTTTGCGAGCACGCCGCTCGTAACGCGTGGCCCGTACGATTTCCACAAAGCTGATGAGATCTTCGGCGGCAGTGGAGACGGCCAGGCGGGCGGCGATGGCGCAGGAACCGACGACGTGCTTACTCCGCCAGAAGCGGCTCCTTCCGCTCCCAAAAGCGATTCCGCAGCCTAAACGTCCTGAACGGGGCTCCACGCGGACGCCTTGTGCTCTTTTATCTTCCACGATTTACGTAGCCCATGTCGACTGAAAACGCCCCGGCAACCACCGAATCGGTCGAGACCGAACACGACCACCATCCGCCGCATCTGCAGCACCACTTTGTCTCGTCGGAGCAGCAGTTCGACTCGGCAAAGCTGGGGATGTGGCTATTCCTGATCACCGAGATTTTGCTATTCTCGGCGCTTTTCGTGGCGTATGCCGTCTACCGGAACTGGAATCCAGTTGCTTTTGTGGAGGCCAGTAGTACGCTCGATTGGGTAATGGGCTCGGTAAACACCGTCGTGCTGCTTACTTCGTCGCTCACGGTCGCGCTGTCGATTCACTTCATCCAGAAGAACGAAAAGCAAAAGACAGTGCTCAGCTTGTTGGCCACCCTGGTCTTAGCTGGGGGATTCCTGGTCATTAAGTATTTTGAGTACACAGCCAAGTTCAAGTACGGTATCTTTCCAGGTGAGGCATTCGACCCCACAGGAAGCTACGAGTATCTGGCGGCGATTCCGTATGCGTCACAGTTCTTCAGTATCTACTTTGTGATGACCGGCATCCACGGCGTGCACGTGGTCATTGGCATGGGACTGATTGGCTGGATGGCGTGGCGCGCTCACCGCGGCCACTTCAGCGACGAGTGGTACACACCTGTTGAGCTTACGGGACTGTACTGGCACATTGTGGACATCATCTGGATTTTCCTCTTCCCACTATTGTATCTCGTGTAGCGCGCACATTTTATGGAGCCCGGAACGGCTGTATAGAACGCGTCATTTTGCCGGATCCCCTGTACCGAAGAAACTCAAGTTTACATCCATGGCCCACGAAACCGACGACCACGCTGCCCACGGTCACCACATTATCCCGATTTCTACCCTGATGACGGTGTTCATTGCCCTCCTGGCGCTCACTGGCATTACGGTAGGTTTGTCCCCCTTCGACTTAGGGATGTTCGAAATTCCGGTAGCACTTGGCTTGGCTACAGCCAAAGCAACACTTGTCGTCATGATCTTCATGGCGCTGAAGTACGACAACCCGGTTAACACATTAACGTTTAGCGTCGGGGTGCTTTTTGTAGCTGTCTTTCTTGCATTCACCTTGCTCGATACGGCATTCCGAGGCGATATGGATAACGTAGATCCTTTAACAGTGGATGAGCGTGAGCGTCTCAATGAGCAGCTACAAGAGTCTGATGTGGATCCAGAAGATCTGCAAGTTGCACCTGGAGATATGCAGTGAAGAAATGTGCAGTGAAGGAATATGCAGCGATTAGAAGTTGCGTGCTGGCGTCTTCGTGAAGTGACGATGTAACGGAGGAGGGGTCTGGATACAAATCGATGCGCCGAGAAGCGCTCTTTGTGTGTGCCAAACGCAACAATCTTGATGCGCACGGGCAAGGAGTTGCTAACGGGCTATGTGCTTCGAATCTTCAAGCCTCAAGATTCGTCTATACAGGACCCAGGGTGTCATGCATCCCTCCAAGCCCTCCACGGTTGGGCGTGCATCTACTCTTGTAGTGCGCGCGGACACGCAGTTCGTGTTGCATGCATGATGAGGGGGCATGTACGGCTCTTGCCCGGAAGAGCCTTCGATTATGAGAAAAGGTGGCATGGTATACAAGGCCATGCCACACTACACTACCGAATCACCAATGCCTTTGCATACAACCCCTTTACTCAGTGCACCTGCACTGATGCCGTTGAACGCGCCCGTGTCAAGCCAATCTTGCTGTTGCCATGCATGTGCTCTTCATTACCCTTGTTGGTCCTGTTCTCTTCTTTTTGCTGACGTGGGTAGTGGCAACGGCATATCGGTTGTATTTCCCGGAAGAGCCCGTCGCCTTTGAACGAGATCCGGTCGTGCTCCGTGAGCAGCGCCTACGCAAGACGAAAAGTATGCCTGTGGGCGTCCGCGAGATTCGGGAAGATCAGCGGCGCAATCAGTATCTCGGCAAATCATCGCCCGATTATTACTACGCCTGGGGCGACTCTGACGGCTTCCCCGACCTCTGGCGCGACAATGTCTGGATGCGTCGCAACTAAACACGCCTTTACTGCTTTCGATGGGGGCGATCCGTCTCCCCTTAGCCGTGTTCTTCTGGCTTGTTCTTTTAGATTGAGGCCTCACACGGCTCCTCGTTGGCTCTTTCTGTTAATACCCTGCCCGAATGAAAGTCACTGAACATCTTGACCGTGCGTCTAACCCGCTGATCTCGTACGAAATCATCCCCCCCAAGCGTGGTGGGTCAGCTGAACAGATGCTGGATGTGGTGGAGCAGCTGATGCCCTACGACCCGCCTTTCATTGACGTAACAAGCCATTCGGCAGAGGTGTCATACAAGCCAATGGAGGATGGTACATGGAAGCGTTGTGTAAAGCGCAAACGTCCCGGCACACTGGGGCTTTGTGCGGCCATTGAGGCACGCTACGGGATCGACACGGTGCCGCATATCTTGTGCCGTGGGTTTACACGGGAGGAAACAGAAGATGCGCTCATCGAACTGAACTATTTGGGCATCGACAATGTGCTCGCCATCCGAGGCGACGACAAGGGCGTTCAGAAAGATCTTCCGCCCGATCGCTCACGCAACGAGTATGCGGTTGACCTTGTGGAGCAGATCACCGCGATGAACCAGGGGGATTACCTCGAGGATCTAATGGATGCGGAGCCCACCAACTTTTGCATTGGGGTGGGTGGATATCCGGAAAAGCATTTCCAGGCTCCGAACATGGCATGGGACATCATGCGTCTCAAGCAGAAAGTGGATGCGGGAGCCAATTATGTCGTGACGCAGATGTTCTTCGACAACGCGTACTACTTTGACTTTGTAGAGCAATGCCGCAGTGTAGGCATCGAGGTGCCCATCATTCCCGGCATCAAAATTATTACACGCAAGCGTCATCTGCGGTCGTTGCCATCGTACTTTCATACGGATATCCCTGAAGAACTCGCGGCTGAAATTGCAGCAGCTGACTCGGATGAAGAGGTCGAGCACCTGGGAATTGAGTGGGCGATCCAGCAGTCTGAAGAACTACTTGCTTCAGGAGTACCCTGTCTACACTTTTATATCATGTCGAGTGCGAGAACCGTTAAACAGGTCGTGGAGCCGCTACGAGAAATGGCCTAACGAGACAGAATGAGGGTAGGACATAGTGAAAGGATTGCCGGATGCGGACGTCTCCAGCAGCAGTGGCGGGGAGGCGAACAGAGGACCGTTCGCCGCTCCAGTCCACTTTAGCAGCAGAGCTATCACACCAAAGTTGGCTGCAACATTGCGGTGAGGGCGTACGCAGTTGGGGCTTCTCATGTCATCTCGTCGTGGGAGACCGTCCCGCTCTTCGCGCAGGACATAGATATTTTTCATTCACTCCGCGATCCCTCCATACACCAACGAAGCATACTGAGTTGGGTATCATACCACGCCTCACAGAAAGCAGTGCGCCCAGACGAAATAGGCTCGTCTGGGCGTACCGCGCTGTTGGACGAAGTCGGAAGAAAGGGGCAGAAAAAGCGTGGCCGGGTCGGCGTGGTGCCGAGACAATTGAGCAGACATCAATAGGGCAGTCAGCGCAAGCTCAGGTTATCGGTGCGCATCTTTATCCTTGCGGCGTAGCTGGGCTTTGTACTTCTCCAGCTGGCGCCGAAGTTGATCAACACAGTCTTTGGCCGCATCTTCGTGGTTGCTGGCTTCCCCCGTGGCCGTGAGCCGCTTCTGGTAGACATCGAGGCGGGCCTCAACAGTCTTTTCCTCGGCGGGACTGTTGTTCTTGCTTAGAATAACTTCAGCGTTGATGATGCCGTCGTAGTAGCGTTCGAGCTTTTGAAGGCGCTCTTCAACGCGCGATTGCACTTGAGGCGATACCGTAACGTGGCGAGTGGTCAGTTGGAGGTTCATAAGGCACAACGCAGCTATGAAATCAAACAGACGAAAGCAACAACGACGTCTTTAGACCGAAGCACATCCCTGGAATGCATTTCCAATCCCCCAAAATGCATCGAATGCCGGGAGGGCATTCCAGCCAAGTACGCTGCCGCGCTGTAGAGTGCGGAACGACCCATGCAAGGCCCGTAATGCCCACGGCAGTGAAGCTGTAGGACAGTCCGTTGTCGTGCGTATCGGACACGCACAGGCGGGGGAAGTGTTGCAGACGAAAGCGTTAGGAGCCGCCTACAAAGAGGGATGAAACGATCCGAAGCTGGAACTCCACGTTCAGGTGCACAGTCAACCCGTATTGCTATGCTGAATCACCTGTAGGCGTGGCCGTAAAGGCCTGTACGTATTGATCTTCGAGTTGGCGCATGGCGGCCTGACCAGCCTCTGTCTTGTCGGTATGACCGATGAGGTGAAGCACGCCATGCACCGCGTATCGCACAACCTCGGCCTGAACCGAGGTGTCGAATTCAGCGTGGCGCTCACGAGCGGTGTCTACGTCTACATACACTTCGCCTTCAAGCACATTGGACTGCTCACTTAGGTTAAACGCTAACACGTCGGTGTTGTAATCGTGGTCGAGATACTCCACGTTCAGCGAGCGGATGAGTGCATGCGGGCCTAGTACGACAGTAATGGACTCGACTTGTTGCTCAGATTGTTCATCAACGACCCGAGCAAGTAGTGAGCGGAGTGTTTCTGGGTCTACTGGAAGCGTATCGAGGCCAGGGGCGTGCTCAATGGCAATCATGCAGCGTAAGTATTCGGTCAGTGTGTCGTGATAATCTCGCTTGTGTGATCGGTACCGATAGGGACGACATCTCCAGGGCCCGCTCTCTGAAATGAGATTCGGGACCTCACAACATAATCAGAGGGCCATGAAGAAACCGACCTGCCCGCAGATCAAGAGGGATACAGGAGCGATTCCTACACGTCCAACAGGAGACCGTTCGTAGGGGAACGCTTTCGGGGAAGAGCGACGATCACGTACTACGTAGCACCTGCCGTAGCATGCATAGTAAAATGGGGGACGGAGGGTTGTAACGGTGAATCAAAAGGCAGCAACGGAAAATGCTTAGAGCGACGACTCAACAGGGGTTGAAGCGTCTTGTGAAACCGAGAGTTCGTCGGAGGGCGGAGCAGAAGCAGCCTCGCCATCTCCCGAGCTCACGTCGTCTTGCGCACGTACATTCAGCGCGTGGAGCCCTTTGGGGCCGTCGTTCAACTCAAACTCAACCGGCTGGTCCGTGTGCAGCGTTTTGAAATCGTCGCCCGATTCGATTTGTGAGTAGTGAACAAATACATCCTCCCCACCATCCGGGTGGTTGATAAATCCATATCCTTTCTTGGCATCGAACCATTTAACAGTACTTTGCTCCATATCCATAGCAACTAAGAGGCCGTCGTAAAACACATATAACGATAGTGGATTGTGTGCAGGCACTCATACGAGCATGCATCCACGTTTGCCTGTACCCCCGCTACAAGAGTGTGCCGGTACACAAGAGACCTATGGTGCGAGTCTGACACCGGTGTTTCAGTAGTGGGAGAGCTTAGATCCGTTTGGAGCTAAGCACTACGAGGATCGAACGCAGCAGCACAGTGAGTCTGCACACAGTTCGAATATAGAGCGTAGATATACATTCTGTCAAGTTTGTAATGAAATGAGTTGCGCGTCGTGCATCACGAACTGCCAGGATGCCGTGATATCCGGTAAATGGATAGCAAGGACACACGAGTTTTGGAATACAAACTCTGCATGCTCCATTGGGGAGGGAAGCGTGAACGGGTGGATGAAAAACCATCTTCCCTTACACGAGGCCGAGCGCCAACTGACGAAGTACATCCGGGGTACCACAGAGAATGGATACCACAATGCGGCAACCGGATTTGGCATAAGAACGAGGAGCACCTTGCTAATACCATCTGCGCTGAATCATTATACAGGTGTTTGCAATCGGTGAGCGACGAAACTCGCCTTAATGTCGCCGGGGACGCAAGCGGTCCCCGGCTATGGGCTGCAAATCCTTAGCCCGGGATCAGGAGCGAAGCGGATATCCCGGGCGGCCTCCAATCTAACGTGTACATCGAAGTCTCGCACCTGGTATAAGAGCCTGTTTGGGCTTTGGTTTGCAGCCCAGCGGAGCCGCTCGCAGCCCAAAATAAGAATTCAGAACAGGCTCTAAGGTGGTTTACTCCTGCGGGTTCGATGGGTCTGCGGGCGGAGCATTCGGGGGTGTTTGGACATCGCCACCGGGAGACTCGGGGAGCAAGCCGTCAGTGTCGGGGGCCGCCGAGTCGGTGAGCCCGTAGTCGCGCAGGATGTCTTCGGGGATGTCATAGGGCAGTTCCGTGCGCAGGGCCTCGAATCGGGCATCGAACGCGTCGACTCGGTCGGGCAGATCGGCTTCCTGGTAGCTAATCCGCACTGAACCGGCAAAGCGCAGCGCAAAGAGAAAGTCCTGCGTATCCGAAGCCTGACGCAGTTCGTCGAAGACCAGCGGCTCCATATCGGTCATGATGTCGGCGACGCGGTCGGTTGCACCCATCGACTCATAGGCTTGCGCAGTGAGCACATAGCTCTGCAGGTTGCCCGATATGGTATCGAATGGAACCTGCTCCATGAAGTCATCAAGGAAGGTCTGAGCCTCTTCTTCGGCGCCCATGGCGGCCCACCGTTCAGCCGCATGTGTGACAAACAAGCGATACCCATCGGCCATGCGGCGTGCATTCTCGTCGTGATACACACTGGGGTCGTCTAACCCGCGGAAGCGAAAGTCCTGCATACGGTCGATGGTAATATCGGGCACGACTCGGCCAAAGCGCTGGTCGTGCTGCACAGGCACAACCCGGTAGGCTTGCCCTTCAAGTTGCAGGTAATCATCAAGATTAAGGCGTCCGCTCTGCGCCACCGTCACAGCGAAGTAGACCGGCCGCTCCCAGTCGTTTTGTGCATTGGAGCGGATGATGTCAAACACTGCCAGATCGGCAATCTGAAGCATGTTGCTGCGTTCATCGAAGGGCCGCCCTTCGAGGCGCCATTGCATGTTAGAGGCCATGCGGTCGGCGTCGTCGGGATGCACGGTTTCGTTGGAAAGCACAGCATTCGAGTCTACCGGAATGGAGACCGACTGGGCCTCCCAGGGACGCGGACGCAGATCGTCGACCTGGTCATCCGAAAAGGAGAAAGGAAGCGGGGCCGAGTCGCGCGCTTGCTGGTTTTTGAGCTGATCAATGTACCACGGCGTGTTCAGAAGCGAGAGGTTCACCACGCGCACATCGCGCCGCACGCCCTCGACCTCTTGCAGGTACCAGAGGGGGAAGGTGTCGTTATCGCCGTTGGTGAACAGGATGGCATTGGGCGCCACGCTGTTCAGCATGTTGTAGGCATAGTCGTGGGGCAGATAGCGGCCCGAGCGGTCGTGGTTGTCGTAGTTTTGGATGAGCATCCAGCCCGGCACGGTGGCCAGGAGCAGCGCACCAGCGCCCGCCAAGGCCAGCCATCGCTTCGAGGATTCCCACGTTGCCAGGACGCTGTCCTTGAGCAGATGCAGTATACCGGTGGCCCCGAGCCCAACCCACAGACTAAAGGCAAAGAAGCTACCTGCATACGAATAGTCCCGCTCGCGGGGTTGCAGCGGGGTCTGGTTCAGGTAGATGATAATGCCGATGCCAGTGATGAAGAACAAGAATGCCACCGCCGTTGCGCGGCGCCAGTCCCACGTAAAGTGGTAGAAAATGCCAAACAAGCCCAGTAAGAGCGGAAGGGCAAAGTAGACACTGCGCCCGGCTTGTTCGCTGGGGGTAGCAGTGTCAACGGTGGCGGTGTCGGCAATATCCGGATCGAGGAACGAGATGCCGGTAGCCGCTGGGGCATCTTGCGTGTCGGCAGCGCGCCCAGCAAAGTTCCAGAGGAAGTACCGGGTGTACATGTGTCCGACCTGGTACCGCAGGAAGAAGTCAAAGTCGGAGTTGTAGCGGTCGTAGACCTGCGCATGCTGCGGGTTCGGCGACCAGCGGCGCGGGAACAGCGATTCCTCGTCGCGCTCAACGCGGCCGAGGCGGTCGTTATATGTTTCGCCCCGAAAGAGCGGACGGTCGCCGTACTGCTCGCGCGACATGTACGAGATAAAGTTCTCGAACGACGACGGGTTGTTCTGATCAATTGGCGGGTTGATGGAGCTGCGAATGGGGATCAGCGCATACGACGAGTAGCCAATCAGGGCCAGGGCCACGTACAGGAAAAGCAGGTTCGCAATGCGCATCCGTTTGGTGTGGGTGATGTACAGCGCATAGGTAAGCCCCGCTACAATAACCGACAGCACGAAGAAGGGGGCCTCTGTAGCGGCCAGCACCGCCGGGAGTCCCTGAATAATACCCGGATACAGCAGCAAGAAGATGCCCGACGCCACGCCGCCTGCCAGGGCCAGATACTGAAAGCGCGTGCCTGCACTCCAGTCGGGTTGGTCGTAGCGCTGAAAGAACACAATGAGGGCCACGAAGAACAGCGAGAGGAGGCTAAGCAGGTGAATCCCAATAGCCAGCCCGTACAGATAGGCAATGACGAGCAGCCAGCGTTCGGAGGAGGAGCCCAATACGTGCTTCGTACCCCGAGATAGCGCTCGGTCTTCGGCACGGGCATACTCGCTCCATTTGAGGGCGAGCCACACACAGAGCGTTGTGAAGAACGTAGAGAGCGCGTAGGTCTCGGCCTCCACCGCGTTAAACCAGAACGAATCCGACACAGCAAGGGTGAGCGCGCCCACCAGGCCGCCCACATACGCGCCAATGCGCACGTCAGGACTCCATGTGGATTTGGGCCCGCGCCACTCTCGGATAAGCTGTCCGATAGTGAGGTAGGTGAGCAGCACCGCAAAGGCGCTGGCCAGCACTGAGATCACGCTCATAGACAGCGCCACGTATGCGGCAGGCATGAACATCGAAAAGAAGCGCCCCACCAGCATGTAGAACGGCGCGCCTGGAGGGTGGGGAATCTGGAGGGTGTGAGAGACCGCAATGCGCTCCCCTGGATCCCAGAATGAGACCGTGGGGGCAACCGTCAGCGCGTACAGGATCAGGGCGAAGGTAAACAGAGCGGCCGGAATATACCGGTCGAGGCGCGACCAAGTCATGCAGGAGGGCAACAGCTACCGAATCAGAACAAGCGGGGAACGCTCCCAGGTGGTACAGGAGCAGGTGGTACAGGAGCAAGAACAGACGTGCACATCAATGCGGTCAACGAGCCACGGATCCAACAAACGAACAACCTTTTAGCAATGTGATGCCAGGGCTGTGTAAATCGGGCAAATATTTGGTTGGAGATGTGTTATAAGGAGGAGGTAGAAGCACTGCGCCTACCGTTTCAGTCAATGCCAGCTACGACAATAACGCATTCGCCGCGTACCTTCGACTCTCCACCGTAGTACGTGCACAGCTCCGTAAGCGTGCCGCGACGCAATTCCTCGTGCATTTTGGTTAGTTCACGGGCCACGGCTGCCGCGCGGTTGCCTCCGAAAGCGCGACCCAGATCGTCGAGCGTGCGCACCAGTCGGTACGGCGATTCGTAGATCACGATTGTGCGTGGTTCAATCGACAGCTTCTCCAGGCGGGTTGTACGGCCCTTTTTGCGAGGGAGGAAGCCCTCAAACACAAAGCGATCGGAGGGTAAGCCGCTGGCGGTAAGGGCGGGCACAAAAGCGGTAGCACCGGGCAGCGCCGATACCGGTACGCCGGCCTCGTGGCATGCCCGTGCCAGGTAGAACCCGGGGTCGGAGATGCCCGGTGTGCCCGCGTCGGTAATGAGAGCGATGTCGTGACCCACGCGCATGCGCTTCACCAGATGCGGGGTTTTGTCATGCTCGTTGTGAGCATGAAAGCTTGTGGTGGGCGTGTCGATGGCGTAGTGGTTCAGCAGCACGCCCGAAGTGCGTGTGTCTTCGCAGGCAATAAGGTCAGCCTGTTTCAGCGTATCGACCGCCCGGTACGTCATGTCGTCGAGGTTGCCGATGGGCGTGGGGACAAGGTACAGCATGTAGGGGAACGAAGGCGCAAGGAATGCGAGGAGACGTTTGTTGCGGTGGGGCCGAAAAAACAGTGGAGCCGGACCGTAGGGGCTACCACGATGTGTCGGTCTGTGATGGGGCATCGGGCGGAGGCGGAGGCGTGTCGGGGTCGGCGTCGTTCCCGCCAAAGAGGGAGGCACCAACAGCGCCACCGAGGGCGCCAAACACCGCCCAGAGAATGGCTCCCATAATCAGCGTAATCAGAATCATGCCAACGCTGGGCTCCTGCATCATCGATTCTTGTACCATCTCGTCCTGTTGCTGCATCATCTGCTCCATGTCCATGCCCATCAGATTCTGAATGACAGATTCGCCATCCAGTCCCAGCGGACGCAGGGCCCAGTCGAAGGCGGCACTAAGCAGGGAGCCCAAGAACCCGGCTCCAGCACCCAGCGATGCACCCTCTACCGGGTCAATGGAGCGGTTGGATGTGCTGATGTAATGCCAGGCAGCGACACCGCCTCCGAGCATCACTCCAAAGCAGCATAAGAGATTGATGAGTGACAGATACGACGTGCTAAGCACGCCCACCACTACGCTTCCGATAAAGATCGATTGAATGCGCATACACAGTGCTTGAGTCCGATAGAAAACAATACGCTTTTCCAACTTACAAACCAGCATGGTGAACCGAAACTTCGGAAATGGCGCCACTCATAAAAGAGGCAATGTTCGGAGGGGCAGCGGGGGGCGACCCGCGCGTCAAGCAAGGCCGCGCTCCAGATGGCCAATGCATGGTCGTGTGAGCAAGAGGTGGTGTTAGGCCAGGAAGCGGTGCCTGCGACCACCAACGAAACCAAGACGCTTCCGCCGCTGCTCCACCTGCTGGAACTGGAAGGAGCGATCGTGACGATTGATGCAGCGGGATGTTATGCGGAGGTTGCTGAGGAGATTCTACGCGCAGGAGCCGACTACGTGATCACGCTGAAGGCCAACCAGAAGCATCTATATCGGGATGCAAAGGCCCTTTTTGACCAGTTAGAGGCCATTGGGCGTCTTCCCGAGCCGCATACGTCGGTTGACGGAGGACATGATCGCGTCGAAGTACGGCGCTACTGGGCCCTTGCTATCAATGATACAGATGACAATAATACGGAATTGAATAGAGAATCGAATACGGAAGGCTGGCCCGGACTGTCAACGATCTGCCGAATTCAGTCGGAGCGCCACCATCCTGATGGGGCCGTTGAGAGAGAAGAACGGCTGTTTATCTCCAGCTTAGAGGCGGCCCCCGATCAACTGCTGAAGGCCGTACGCCACCATTGGCATGTGGAGAACAAGCTGCATTGGTCGTTGGATGTAGCGTTTGGGGAAGATCAGAGGCGAGTGCGAACCGGGCATGCAGCGCAGAACTTGGGCGTGGTCCGTCGGCTGGCGCTTAGCCTGTTGAAGCA
>NZ_JAWOAR010000091.1:0-4914 GCF_046498435.1 Longimonas sp.
GTTGCTTTGGATCATGGGTATCAACAATGGTCTGCGGGCAAACGATTTGGTGAAACTGAAGGTCCATCAGGTGAAAGACTGCAAACCGGGTGATACGGTAAACGTGATCGAGTCCAAAACCAAAAAGCCAAACGTCCTGCCCAAGGCACAGGTCTGGGGCTGGCAACCGTCTATGGTATCGTGAAACAGAACAGCGGGTTCATCAATGTTTATAGTGAGCCTGGACAAGGATCCACTTTTAATATCTACCTGCCCCGATTGGGCCGTCGACGAAGTCCGACTCGCGGAGCGTCACGGTGTCGTCCAGGGACAGCTCGCCGTCTTCGACACGCTGCAGGACGGCGATGGCCAGGGGAATCTTGACCGTCGACGCCAGATACCAGTCGCGGTCTGCGTTGTGAGTATATTCGGTCCCGCTCGCCTGGTCGTACATGTACACCCCAAGGGTGCCGGACGACTCGTCGTCGATGCGTTCAAAGGCAGCTTCGGGATCGATGGTCTGTGCCGGGGTTGGGTGTGCCGGCGCGAAGACCAGGAGCAGAAAAACAGCGAATAGGAACGTGCGCATAGGAATGTGGAAAAAGGAAAAAAAGACGTCGAATATAAGGCGGGTTGCTGTCAGTGGCCGATCGACCGGTTCATGCTGGGACGGGTCTCACGAGCGACGATTGGGAAGGACACGGCCATACGTAAGGGCCCGCCAGCCCCACTCCAGCGGCCCGTACTTGTAGCGCTGCATCCAGGCCGTGCTGCCAAGAATCTGGATTCCAAAGATGGCCACGGTGGCCCCGGTCAGGCCCAGAGAGCCCAGGTATTTGTGGAGCCCCAGACCAACCTCGTAGAACAGAAGAATCCCCACGACCGACTGAAGGAGATAATTGCTCAGGGCCGTCTTTCCAACTGCGTTGAAGAGCCGGTCCAGGGTCGTACGCAGCCGCGTCTGGAAGAGAAGCATGAAGGAGGCAACATACCCCGTCGTAAGAGCCACGTAAGCAAAAGGGGAAAGGATGTCCTTGATCAACAGGAATGATTCGTCTGACAGGGAGGTCGGGTTGTCCATCGCGTACAGGATGTTGAGGGGCAGACCAACGACCCACCCTACAATCGCCGCGCGGACGAGCCAGGACGTGTGTTCGTGTAGGCGCTGCTTTAGGAGCTGGTGCCCCACCCACAGCCCCAAGACGAACGTGGCCAGCACCTTCACGAGCCGCGCGTCGAGGGCAATGCCGTACGCCCGAAGGAAGGGCCCAATTGCATTGAACGTGCCAACCGTAGCCCAGGAGTCGCTCTGGATGACAGCCGCTACGTCCTGCATCTGAAACGTCTGGTACTCGGTCGACGCCTGGGGCAGTCCCCAGTCCATCCACAGCGTTGAAAGCTGCTGGTAGAGGACGGTGGTGTATGCTGCGTCGGCGGTCTGCAAGTACCAGGCGTGCAGGCCAGGCACCAGCAGCAGAACACCGGCCGCCCCGAGCAAAGCCCCGTCCGACCAGCCCTTGAACGCGAGCAGTAGGTAGCCGCAGAGCGCGTAGAGGACCAGGATGTCGCTAAACCAGAGGCCCCAAAGGTGAACGAGCCCAATGAGAAAGAGGAAGAAGAGGCGCCGGCTGAAATGTCGGGTAAACGAGCGATCCGAGGAGGCAGCCCGGTGGAACTGAATGGCAAAACTGATCCCGAAGAGCAGGGAGAAGAGGGTGTAGAACTTGCCGCTGAAGAACACCGTGTGGATCCAGTCAAACACGGTGTTCCATTCTGCCAAAAGGAGGTCGGCTTGTGCTTCGCCGGGCAGGTACGCATATCCGCTGAAGACGCGTACATTGATAATGAGAATGCCAAAGATCGCAAATCCGCGGAGGGCGTCGAGTACGTGGATGCGCTCGTCGTCCCCAACGGGGCGAAGCGAAGACTGCGGCTTCATGGAACAGCAAGGCCCTACAGGGGGCGTGAGAAGAAAGGATCGACAGAGTACGAGTGCGATTTTCCGGTCTAAGTACCACAACCTAAGCTCATACTTTAAGGGCAAAAGTGAGCCCAAGGTCCAGAAAACAAGCGCATCACACTAATATCTTGGGATTGAAGCCATATGAAACAGAGATTTACCATAGCCGGGTAGTGCTGTGTCACAATGCGTTGTGCTATACATCTGATCGCTGTTGAATATACAGAAATGCTTTCTTATGCCCTCACACCGTCATCCCAGACGGAGCGGAGCGACGATCTGGGATCCATGCCCCAATGGAGGGATGTATTAGCGGAGTGCGTTCGCCCTCAACCGGCGAATGGATTACTTCGTGCGTACCACAGGCATGACCTTCGGCCCTCGCTTCGCTCGGCTCCGGATCAGCGGCGCCAGGGGCGCCTTGCCTGTCCTGAACTCGATTCAGGATCTGGATGACGGGCGTTGGGGGGCTGTGCGACTTCTGAACCTATAGCACAACCCGTTCTTAGAGCCTCACCCGGCGCGGACGTCCCCGGCGGAACTGGCGTAGGCGAACGGGGGACCGTTCGCCTCAGGAAAGGTTTTTTATCAGGGGAACTATCACTTAGCTTCCATCCAATACCGATTAAGATTTACAGCCGTTTCGCCTCGCTGCTGCGCTCGCGCACGCTGCCGCCCACCACCAGCCCGGCACTGATGAGCACCATGTTTTTGATGATATACTGTCCTTCCATCGTTAGGCCAATCGGGAAACTGGTAAAGCACACCTCGGGCAGAATGACAAGCGGAAGTAGCGTGCCGGGCATCTGCAGGAAGAGCAGCAAGATCGCAATGCGGTTCAGCGGGCGAATCAGAAGGGTAATGCCGATCAACACCTCCCACCAGGCCAGAATCGGATAGAAGAAATCGGCGGGGATGAAGTAGACCGTGCTTTTAACGAGCTCTTCGGCGGGGCTGATGCCAATGACCTTCAGCCCGCCGAACCAGATGAACACGATCGCGATGGAGATACGCAAGAGCCAGCGCCCGTAGCGGTCCATCCAGCCTGCAATGTGGCGGTCGATCTCTTCGAGACCCAGGGCGCGAATCACCGAGTCCATAAACGTTTGCATAGCGATAGGGGGGTGAGAACACATAGGGCGAAACGGTCATGTAGTGGAAACACATCTTGCACGCGGGGGTGCCGCATCTATTCAGATGCAACCAGGACTTGCGCATCCCACCGATGCCATTCGGCCCACCACGACACGAGGCCAACCACCACCGCAAGCGGCGCACTGGCCCATAGCATGGGCGTGAACGAACCCAGCCAGTCCGGACCCAGCGCCAGCAACACCGGACCCAGCGCGGTACCGGCCACAAAAATGGTGGCGGCAAATCCGCGTACGCTGCCATGGTGGGCGCGTCCAAAGTAGTAGGCAAAGGCGCTGCCCAGCAAAGCGTTCTGCGTGCCCTGCGCCACGCCGAAGAGGACCCCGTAGGCCCACACCCAGACGGACGTAGCCGCGAACGGAGCGCTGACCATAAGGGTGGCATACGTGGCCATGAGAATGCCCATCAGGTAGCGCGGCGACACGCGGTCGATGAGTGCTCCCATGATCAGGGTAAAGACCGCAGTGAGCACGCCGTACGGCACGAAGAACTGTGCTGCCAGGGTGCGGTTGGCCCCGGCCTCGGCAAGAATCGCGAAGTGATGAAAGAGCAGTCCGGTGCCGAGTCCGCCCGCACACACGCCGCCCGCGATAAAGAGCCAGAACGTGCGCGTGCGTCGCGCCTGCGTCAGGGTAAGTCCGCGTACTGGGTTGTTGGGGGAAGCCGAGGCGGTGCCCAGCGACGGCAGGGCGGTATCGGGCGTGAGGCCGAAGCGCTCGGGCTCGGCCCGGTACAAGAGCACCAGCAGCGGCACCACGCCCACCGCCAGCAGTCCGCCAATAATGACGTACGACTGCGCCCATCCGTAGGCCTGAAGCATCTGCTCGATGAGCGGTGGAAAGATCGCCGTGGCTCCGGCCATGCCCAGTCCCAGCACGCCTACGGCCATGCCGCGCCGCCGCTCAAACCAGAGGTTCACCACGTGGTTGTTGATGAGCCCGAGCGCGCCCTGGCCGAGTCCGCGCAGGAGCAGGAAGCCCAGAAACAGCGTGATCCAGCCGCGCACCTGGCTCATGCCCAGGCAGGCCAGCGCAAACGCACTGCCCACAAACAGCACCATGCGGCGCGGCCCAATGCGGTCCATCTGCCGCCCAATCCACGGCAGCGCCAGCGAGCCCACGACCGTGGCTACGGTGTACATCCACGACACAGCGGTGCGCGAGAGCGACAGGTCCTCCACAAACGCATCAATGAAGAGCGACACGCCCGCTGTTTGTCCGGGGAGCGTTGCCGCCATGCCAAGGGTGGCCGCCGCCAGGATTGTCCACCCGTAGAAGCCGGGCAGGCGTTGCATGAGCGGAGTGGGCGCACGGTTGGGCATGCCAGGGCAAGAGCATCAGGAAACAAACACCGTTGCCATAGCGGAGCAGGACCTGCATAAGTTTCCCACTGAGGCCGCGCTGCGGTTGTTTTCGTGCAGGCATCAAGGCATCACGTTGGCAGGCGCTACGCGTCGCGGTTCATATCGGCGAGGAGGGTGCGGGCTTCGTCTTCAAATCCGGCAGGCACCTGCACTTTGACCCCGCCTGCGCGCGAAGAAAAGAACATGGTGAGGCCGGTCATATCTTCGTGGATGACGCGGCACGGAATCTCGGCGGCTTCGAGCTGCATCCGCGCAAAATGCGCTTCGTGCGGCACGTTGAACTGGGCCACAGTAATGAGTTGAGCCATACAAAAAGCAGGGTTGCGGAAAAAGCAAAAAACGGGTACATTAAGACGCACATTTCTTGGTACGACTCATCATCCGCATCCGTTCGTATTATGATTTTGAACAAGCGAACGCCTCTGTACCTGACGATTGCACTCATCATGCTGGCCGGACT
>NZ_JAWOAR010000135.1:0-5257 GCF_046498435.1 Longimonas sp.
GTGCCAAAGTTGGGGTAGACGTGCGCGGTGGTGCCGCCCAGGTCGTCGGCTACGGCCTCGGCCAGGGCAATGCCCGTGCCTGGGCCCACCGTCACAAAGTCGAGATCGGTGGTGGGACGGCCAATCAGCAGGTCGCGCACCAGCCCGCCTACCGCATAGGCTTCGATCTCTTCCTGGGCCGCGACCTCGCCGATGCGTTTCAGCAGGGCGGCGTATGGTCGGTCGCGGAGGGCAGTGCGCAGTTCGGTGGACATGGGGCGTTGGCAGGGGGTCAGTACAAATGGTCAGTGCACAGCATAGGCGCACGTGTTGCGCCCGAAAACGTTCGTTCCTTACGGGTCGGACGCAGGAGCGTCCGGTGCCAGGTCCTGTGGTTAATCTCACAGTATTACATTATACCAAAAATGCGAGAGCTCAATATGCACATTTTCAGATTCGTCCTGGATTCCCGTACCGAGCCCAAGCAACAGCGGGCCTGCGTCTTCTCGTCCTGCGCCTTCTCGTAAGTGCGCTTCTTTTCCTGGATCCTGGATCTCCGTTCGCAAGCTCACTGCGTCCAGGATGACACCCGAGTGGGGACCGAGCCGGGATCCAGGGCCGCTGAAGCGAAAGCAAGTGTCTTGTTGCACGCTGGAGACGTGAGCAAACCCGAAGGCATACAGCACGCCAAAATTATCTCCCCTGCGTCCAACGGTCCCCCGTTGGACGTACCCGGGGGCGCTCCTGCGTCCTTAGCATATTAGGCGGCGGCACGGCGAGGTAGCACCTCTCTTTCCAAAAGGGCATATTTGGTGCGACGGGCGAACGGGGGACCGTTCGCCTGAGGGGAGAGAGTTGTCATGTCTGGGGCGGCTGCAGTACAATCAGGTGTGGCGCAGGCGCTGAAGCACCGGCCACGTATCCACCACCTCGTCGCGGTCTACGGCGTAGAGCACCGGCTGCGTGGCCACGGTCACACACGCATGGTTCGGCACAATGCGCAGACGATCGCCCACGCCCATCGTCGCGCCGCCCGGCACCTGCATCCAGCCATGCTCTTCCGAGAGATTTGTGATCTGCACGTGTGGGTGTTCGCGCATAAACGCCGCATTGTAGAGCGCAATCCCAAACCCCGACGTCCGCGCCCCCGTGTCGGTCGTAAACACCTTCTTCCCCGCATCCACAAACACCCGCTCGGTCCCATTCGGCATGCGGTGCCGACTCACCACCTGCGTGTACGCCGTCAGCGCGCAATGGTCGAGCGGACACACGCCCAGCGTGTGCTGCATCGCATCGTAAAACACGTAGTTACCGGGACGAATTTCGGTGATGCGCAGGCCCTCGTGCTCGGTGTTCTCGAAGTAACGCATCGAGGGCGTAGAGCCAATGCTCACCGTAAAATCGGCCGTTGCCACCGGCGGCGAGGTTTCGCTATAGATGCGCGCGGCGGCCTCCAGAATGCGATGGGTTTCCTGGTGGGACACACGGCGCAGCGCCTCCTCCGGCGTTTCGGATGCATCTGGGCCGGCATAGCTCTGCCCAGCGTGGGTCAGCACACCCGCCAGACGCAGCGACTCGGCCTCGATAATCTGTCGCGCGCGGGGGATGAGCACATCGCCATCCGGCTTCACCCCGCAGCGTCCATGCCCGGTGTCAATTTCGAGCAGCACCCGGGCGGGGTTGTCGGCGGAGTAGGCGCGGGCGGCCTGCGCGATGCCGGCCTCCGTATCCACACAGAAGCGTACCGAAGCGTGCTTGCGCAGCGCCCGAATGCGCTCGTGCGCGTGGGCGCCCACCATAGGATAAGCAATCGTCAGATCGGTGAAGCCCGCCTCCGCAAACTGCTCCGCCTCGTCGAGCGTGGCCACGGTGAGGCCCACGGCGCCCGCTTCGCGCTGTAGCGTGGCAATGTCGGGCGACTTGTGGGTTTTGGCGTGTGGACGCAGGTTGACGTCTTGGGCGTCAGCTTTCGTCTGCATCCGGTCGATGTTGGCGGCAAGGCGCGTGGTATCCACCAAAAGCGCAGGCGTGGGCAGGTCGTCGATCAGCATGGCAAGGCGGGATGTGTGTGGGAAATCGGCAGAGGATCGGGCGTTGAGATGGTTGCTGTAGGGGGTAGAGACGCGCCAGTGGCGGTATCTGTTTAGCGGGCTTCAATGATCGCCCGGGATATCCGCACCCCAGGAGTACTCGGTCGCGGTGCTCCCAGCGCTTCGCTCCTGATCCCGGGCTAAGGGGACTCATAGCCGGGTAACCTGTGCCGACCACTGTCGGTACCGCTCGCGTCCCCGGCGCCCTATCCGGCGAATGCTATCGAAAACTGAACGCGTACCGGGCTACAAGTCGCTAAACACGTACATTAGCACGTCTCTACTCAACATACGGCGTTGCAGGCATCCACAGAAAACGCCCACCTCGACAGAATCGAGACGGGCGTTGCATAGGTTGCGATGCTACTGCAGGAGGCAAGCCTATCGAGCGAGCGTTACCCCCCACCCGTTACACCCCACCCATAGACACGCGCAGGCGATTGCGAGCGCGGGTGAGCGCAGCCTCTGCTTCTTCACGCTCCTCGGGCGAGGCGCTGTCGTCGAGGCGCCTTAGAGCGCGCTGCTCGGCTTTTTTGGCCCGTTCGGTGTCGATATCTGACGACGGCTCGGCGGTTTCTGCGAGTACAATGACGCGGTTGTCGAGCACCTCCAAGAAACCGCCACTGGTCGCAAACTCGATGCGTCCGTTGCGGGCGGTAAGGTCCTCGTAGGCGTCTTTTGTCTTCACCACAAGCTTGCCGACTTCAAACGCAGCAATCATAGGCGCGTGGTTGCGCAGCACCTCGAACGAGCCCTCAATACCGGGCGCTTGCACGCCACGAGCCTCGCCCTCAAAGGCGCGTCCGTCGGGGGTTACAATGTCAACGCTGAGCTGGGTAGCCATGAACACAAGGGGTTGGGGCAGCGCGGCGGCGTGTGCGCAGCTTAAGGAAGCAGGCAGAGGCCGCCGTGTGCGATGTACAATTACGCGTCGTCTTCGGCAAGCATTGCTTCGCCGTCCTCAATCACCTCCTCGATGGTGCCTTTGAGGAGGAACGCCTGCTCGGGCAGGTGGTCGAGTTCGCCATCCAGAATCATGCGGAAGCCGCGGATGGTTTCTTCGATCGAGACGTAGGCGCCGGGCGTGCCGGTAAACTGCTCGGCCACAAAGAACGGCTGACTCAGGAAGCGCTGCACGCGGCGGGCGCGGTTCACGGCCTGCTTGTCGTCGTCAGAGAGCTCGTCCATCCCCAGAATGGCGATGATGTCTTGCAGCTCCTTGTAGCGCTGCAGAATGCGCTTCACTTCTTGCGCCGTCTGGTAGTGGTCTTTGCCAACGGTGCGCTCGTTCAGAATCTGGCTGTTAGAGTCGAGCGGGTCAATGGCCGGGTAGATGCCCTGCGACGACAGCTGGCGCGAGAGCACCGTGGTGGCGTCGAGGTGGGCAAACGTGGTCGCCGGGGCGGGGTCAGTCAAGTCATCCGCCGGTACGTATACCGCCTGGAACGACGTAATCGAGCCCTTCTGGGTCGAGGTAATGCGCTCTTGCAAGTCGCCCATTTCGCTGGCGAGGGTCGGCTGGTAGCCTACAGCGCTCGGCATGCGGCCCATAAGCGCCGACACCTCGGACCCGGCTTGCACGAAGCGGAAGATGTTATCAAGGAAGAACAGCACGTCGCGTCCGCCCAGATCGCGGAAGTACTCCGCAATGGTGAGGCCGGTGAGCCCCACGCGGGCACGCGCTCCGGGTGGCTCGTTCATCTGGCCGAAGACCAGCGCCAGGTTTGAGGTTTTGACGGCTTCCATGTCGACCTTGTCAAGGTCCCAGCCGCCTTCTTCCATGGCTTCGCCGAACTCCTCGCCGTAGGTCATCACGCCGGACTCCAGCATTTCGCGGAGCAGGTCGTTGCCTTCGCGGGTACGTTCGCCTACGCCGCTGAACACCGAGAGGCCCTCGTGCGCTTTCGCAATGTTGTTGATGAGCTCCTGAATGAGCACGGTCTTACCAACGCCGGCACCGCCAAACAGGCCCACCTTCCCCCCTTTCGGCACGGGCTGGATGAGGTCAATCACCTTAATGCCCGTTTCGAGCATCTCCACCGAAGAAGCCAGCTGGTCGAACGAAGGCGACGGCTGGTGGATGGCGCGGCGCTCGCCGGTTTCAGGCTGCGGCAGGCCGTCAACGGCCTGGCCGGTCACGTCGAAGAGGCGCCCGCGAATCGACTCGCCAATGGGCACCGAAATGGGAGCGCCCGCCTGCTGCACCTCTTGGCCTCGCTGAAGGCCGTCGGTGCTATCCATGGCAATGGAACGAACGCGGTGCTCGCCCAGGTGCTGCTGCACCTCAAGAATGAGATCGTCGCCCGATTCGCGCTCAATAACCAGCGCATCCAAAATGTTGGGCACCGCATCCGGCGGGAACTCGGCGTCCACCACCGGGCCTACGATTTCAACGATAGAGCCCGTATCTGTTGCAGTTTGTACGTCCATGAGGAGATGGTCAAAGTCCAGGTGATTCGTCGGCAGCGCATCGCAACCGCACGGATGCGCCAGAATACGGCGCACGCGGCACGGCCATGAACATAGCAGAGCGCGCACCCAAATGCTTCCGTACTTCGTGGTCAAACTGCGTAAAGGCAGCAAAGAATTGTGGAATTTCGGGGGCTGCGTGCAAGGAGTCGCCGTCTGACGAAATTGCGGCCTTCTGAGCCCGGCGCGCCGCCCTGACGTATCCGCCCTGACGCCCCGACGTGCGGGCTGCCATTGGGGCGAGCGGCGATTCGCGCTTCGAAGGCTTCGCCGCTTCATCCTGCCAACATGACAGCGCATTCCGCTGTGGTATGCTTTTCGACTTGTACAAGAAACGCATGAGCACGATCGAAGACTCATGCGATGATATCGCGGCCTTTTCCTGCATAACCACATCACACCCATGAATCTGCAAAAGTTTACGATCAAAGCGCAAGAGGCAGTGCAGAAAGCGATGGAGATCGCG
This sequence comes from Longimonas sp., assembly GCF_046498435.1. NCBI lineage: Bacteria > Pseudomonadati > Rhodothermota > Rhodothermia > Rhodothermales > Salisaetaceae > Longimonas > Longimonas sp. Next base: position 5,005 of record NZ_JAWOAR010000135.1, read on the forward strand.
GCCTCGCACCAGCACCAAGGCGTAGAGCCTGCTCACGTGCTCAAGGCAGTGCTCAGCGATCCGGAGGGCATTGCCGTGTCCATTTTGCGACGCATTGGAGCCAACATCGATCGCTTGCAGAAACAGGCGGATACGGCACTCGACAAGCTCCCCAAAGTCTCGGGATCAACTCCACCAAGGCTGCGGCCGCGCAACTCAGCGGTTTCGTCGCCTACTACAACTTCATGCGGCCCCTCGGCGCCCTAAAGGGCCG
>NZ_JAWOAR010000325.1:0-2795 GCF_046498435.1 Longimonas sp.
ACATCATCGAGGACGGCGTCGATGGCGGGGCCTTCGCCGGCGGCCATGTGGTAGAGCAGCAGGATGGCGGCTTCAGTGCCGCTGGCTTCGTCGCCATGGATGGAGTAGCCCATGTACGCCACTGCGGGCAGGTCGGCAAGGTCTTCATCCGACACCGAGCCCGGATCTGACGACAGCGCCTGGTTCTGGGCTTTGATTTCGTCGAGACGGTCCAGGTCCTCGGATGGAGCCACTACGGCGTGGATAAGCGGGCGGTGGTCGTAGGTGGTGCCGTGGCGCTCCATCACGACGCGGTCGCTGGCTTCGGCAACGGCCTCGAAGTAGTCGATCACCTGGGCCGGACGCGTGTGGCGCGTGCCGATTTCGTGGCCGATGACTTCTTGCGGCGTGGGGATGTCGGGGTTGTAGCGGTCGATGCCTTCAACCGGCGTGTCGATGGCAAGGGGCACCTCTTGCGCCTGTGCACCAGGAGCAGCGACAAGGCCGAGAGCCAGCACACATGCAACAAAATAACGGAGTGGCAAAGCAGTCATAAACGAGATTGGTCAAGTGGACAAGCAGCGAATCGTTCGGAGCGCGGATGCGGTGGGGGTACAACGCGGCGCTCCTGCGCATCTCCAAAAATAACAGACACGCGGGGCAATCACCAACGCCACCGGCCCCGCCGATGGCATGCATCGGGGCGCCGGTGACATGGGGGGACAATATGTTTGGGGAGGCTACATCGCCTGCTCGGTGGGCATCACGAGCAGCTCCTCCACGTTCACGCGGTCGGGGGCCGAGATCGCATACGCAATCGACTCAGCAATGTCGATGGATTCGAGCGGCGTCATCTCCATGCCCTCGAAGTTCGCCAGAATGTCCTCGTCGGTAATCGTGTGCGTAAGCTCGGTTGCCACGGCGCCGGGCTCGATGCTGGTGACGCGGATGTTGTGCTTGTTCGAGAGCTCGTTGCGCATACCCTCGGAGAGCGCCCGCACGAAGAACTTGGTGCCGCAGTAGACGGCCCCGCCCGGAAACACGCGCCGTCCGGCCACCGAGGAGATGTTCACGACATGGCCGTGGCCCTGCTCGGTCATAATGGGCAGCGCCGCGCCAATGCCGTAAAGCACGCCCTTAATGTTCACATCGACCATCTGCTCCCACTCGTCCTCGTGGGTCTTCTCCATCATCGAAAGCGGCATGAGGCCCGCGTTATTCACGAGCACATCGAGGCGTCCGTACGTCTCGTGCGCCGTGTTGATGAGATGCCCCACGGCCTCGCGGTCCGTCACATCGGTGGGCACGACAAGCGCGGTGCCGCCATCGGCCTCGATGCTATCGCGCAGTTCGTTCAGGCGCTCCTCGCGGCGGGCGGCCAGCACCACGCGGGCGCCTTTCTCGGCCAGCAGGCGGGCCGTGGCCTCACCAATCCCGCTGGATGCACCCGTAATTACGATTACCTGATCCGTCAGCTCTGCCATAGTGGGTTGTTGATTGGGTTGGGAAAAATCGAAGGGATAGCGTGTTCAACGTACAGCGTATCCGGCCCCGCTACCGTAACGTTATTGCACAAGCGCTGACGCCCTCGTACGTGAAACGGAGTGCCCCTCCGTTCGTGCAACGCAATGCTCATGATCGTCTCCTCCCGTCTCCCCTTGTGCCATGTGTGCTGCCTCCGCAAACGAAGCCGCCGACAACGCCCCACCCAACTGGACCAAGCTCTTGCAGACGCACCTGCCGGTGTCGGTACGGGCGGCGAACGAGACCCTCTCGCGCGTGCCTGCCATTCAGAAGTGGATGCGTACCACTGCCTCCGAAATCGCTGCGGAACAGCCGCCCACCGCCATGCAGGATGCCACCCACGCCATGCACGGCTACAGCACCGCCCGGCGCGCGCTGAACGAGAGCTTCCCCGACCTGCGCGACGCCATCCGCACCACAACCAACGGCCTGGGCACGCTCGACCTGGACTGGCGGCCCTTCTCGCCGCACCTGAGTCAGGTGCAGGTCACCTTCAGTCGCGACTACGATGTGGATGCGTTCATGCGCGTAGACGACGCCACCCGCAGCGCGCTAAACACGCATCTCGACACCATGCAGAACGAACTGCCCGAGAGCGAGCCGTTCCCGCGGCGTCCGCACACCCGCACCGCACTGTGGGCACACAGCGGGGAGGGCGTGGGCGTACGCATCCACCGCCACCACCCCAACGACGACGTGCACCGCCACACCTTCGCGCTTCTTCCGCCCGGCGAAAAGCCCACCACCGACCTGCAACGCGAGGCGCTTCTCACGCAGCTCCTGAACCGCTGGGCGTGAGGCTGTAACGCTCCCAAATGTAGTGCTGTGTCAAGGATGATTTTTCGGGTTGTGTCATAGTATGGAATCCCTCCCCCTAAATCCCCCTCCTCCGAGGGGGACTTGGGAAGGAGCCCCTCACAGTTCCTTCCTCCCCGGGGAGGACAGGTAGGATGGAGGGGAAAATACGCATCTGAACCCAACCTTTCAGGGTTGACACAGCAGTAGTGCTCTGTCAACCCTCATTTTGATGGTTGCCCGGGCATCATCCCCCCAACGAAGCCTGTCATGGTGAGCGCAGTCGAACCATCTCCTTGGTGTTTAGCAGGAACTTTTCGGGGCGGCACAGCACGCGTATCCATCTCGGTTTAACCTACAGAATGATCTGTGACACAGCAGTAGTGCTCTGTCAAGGATAATTTTTCGGGTTGTGTGATAGTATGGAATCCCTCCCCCTAAATCCCCCCTCGGAGGAGGGGGGATTTAGGGGGAGGGATTCCATACTATCACACAAC
>NZ_JAWOAR010000032.1:0-19787 GCF_046498435.1 Longimonas sp.
TCGCGGCGCGTGCGGCGGTCGTAGACGAGCGGCGTGTAGTTGTAGCGCCAGTCGCTCTGCTTGAGCGAATCGCCCGAGGGCGCGAAGACGCCGTGGCGCGCCATCTCAGAGAGCGTGTTCAGGATGCGTACCAGATCCTCGCGGTACGTGTCGGGGTGGCTGTCGCCCGTGCTGTCGGGCGGATACGCCACGGTGCGGCCCATCTGGCGGGCGGTGGCAAAGTAGTAGCCCGAGCGCGCCACCGACAGGTCCAGCGCTTCTTCGACAGCGCGAGCGTAAAGCATCCACTGCAGCGACCACCGCTTGTTGCGCAGCCCGTCGAGCGGATCGTAATTGCGCATCCCGCCGGTTTTGTAGTCCCAGATGAGCGCATCGCCATTCAAGTGGTCGATGCGATCCACTGCCCCGCGCAGCCGAAGCGTACCGCGCTCAGTGTCCAGTTCGACCGAGTCGTGCTCGTCGCGCGGGCGATTCCCAAAGCTCCACTCGAAGCGCTCGGGCGTCAGGTCGGGCTGATCGGCTCCGCGTGCGGCGTCGGCGCGGAGGAAGGCCCGCACATCAGTTTTAAGCGCCTCGCGAGCAGCGGCCTTTACCTGGTCGTTCGGCGGCGTACCGCGTTGCTGGGTGGCTTCTTCGAAGGCCGTCTCAAACGCATCCCACAAGACCTGTTCGTCGTCGAGCGTGGGCATGCGCCCGAGTCCGCCATCCTCCGGGTTCAAGAACAGCTCGTAGGTGCGATGCAAGATGGTGCCTCGGGTGAGGGCGTCGAGCCAGTCTTCGTCGTCGAGCGCGGGTTCGTCGAGCGGCTCGGCCTCCAGCACGTACTTTACGAAGTAGAGGTAGGGCGTGCGCGCGAACATCTCCAGGCGCGAAGCCGAGGCGATGGTGGCGGTGTCCGGATCGAGCAGGTCGAGTTCGGGATACGGCGGGGCTTGCAGCAAGCCGTCGTAGGCCGTGACCTCGTCGGAGGCGCGGGCCTTCTCAGCAGCGCGTCCATGCAGGATGTGCGGGGCGGTGCGCGTCAGGTAGTCGGGGGCGGATTCGGTGCCGCGTTTTGCATCTGACAGCGCCTGTTCGGTGAGGCCCCAGGCGTCGAGCGCATCGAGCGTGTCTTGCGCATCGGAGACGGTAAGCGCGTGGTGTTGCTCGGGAGAGTGCCCGAGCGCGTTCTGCACCACGGTGCGCAGTTGCAGGTAGAGCGTGCTGGGGAAGCGCTCCTCGCTACTGCGTAGATCAAATCGATGCATGATGAACGTCGCATCGCCATGATGCCGCAAGAGCGCCTGCCGCACGCGCCAGTCCTCCTCTTGGCGGCGGTTGGCGGTGAGGGGCAAGGTAATCTGCTCGTGCTCGTTGAGGCGGCGGCGGTCGGCATCGCTCAAAAGCGGATCGTCGTTGAGCGTAACTGAGAGACTTTCCGCATCCATGCCCACCACGTACAGATGCGGGCGGTTGGCGTAGCCCACCGTTTGAAGCGGTACCACGTGCAATTCGCCGGGCTGCGGGCGTTGCGCACCCACGAACGTTTCGCGTAGCCAGGTGCGAATGTAGTCGGCCAGCCGCGTCGTGGAGTCGCGGTAGAGGTCGCCTTCGCTCTGTTTGAGCGTGTTCAGGTACTGTAGGATGCGACCGCGTGCCTTCTCGTCGAAGGTGTCTGCCGTGCCTTCCGGCTTATCGGTCGGGCCAAACTGCGTGAGGAACGTCTCGCCATGCTTTGCCACCGCCTGCATTGTAGAGCGGTCCGTAGGGAGATCGCCGAGCAACTGCTTCAGGGTGCGGTGCAGATGTCTCCATTGCTCAATCTGCGCTTCGGTTGCGTAATCGTGCGCTTCCGCATGCTGGATGCGACGATCCACACCAGCGAGCAGACTCGACGCGCCCGGCTTGTAGGTTCGCTCCGCCAGCCAGGTAGCCACCTTCGCATCCGACCACGTAAGTCCCTTGCTGCGGCGCAGTGTAAGGTGCCCGGCACGCAACATGTGGATGAACGGCGCGGCTTCTTGCGGACCGGCCAGCCAGTCGAGGTAGGCAATGAGCGCCTGCCCCGGACGCGTTTCGCGCAGGTGGCGGCCCGGACTGAGCGATACGGGCACGTTGTGTCGCTCGGCCTGCTGTTCGATAATCGCGAGATACGGATCGGGCGTGGTGTAGGCGATTTCGACCTCGTCGAGCGAGATCCCGCGCTGTTGGATGTCGCGTAGCACCGTGCGTACCTCTTCGGCGCGTCCTACCGCGGTGCGGAAGCGGAGCGCCTCGGGCTGGGGCAGCGTGCCCGTGCCGTTGCCCGCGGCCCCGCGTCCGGAGGCATGCACCGCCTGGGCTGTGGGTCCGGTAGCGGGATGCGAAGGCGGTATCGCATCCGGAAAGACCTTCGCGGCGCTCAGCACCGGCGCCTGCTTGGTGGGATGCTCCTGGCCCAACCGGCGCAGCGGGTGCGGACTGGCGGCGGCCAGCGATTCGACCAGCTCGCGGGCGTAGCCGGGCACATCCACGTCGTCCAAAATCGCGTACTGGCTCTGCGCGGGCTCGCGGAGGGTGCCCTCGGCCACGAGCGTAGCGGCCTGCCGGAGGACATCGGCGGTGTCGTAGTAGTTGTTGGCCTTCAGCGCCTGTACGTAATGCTCGTATGCCTGCGCCTGGGCGTGCTGCGGCGGACCCGCATCGTCCATGGCGCGAAGGGCCTGCTGGTAGGCGGTGGGCTGCACGCCATGCGTACGCAGCAGGCTGAACGTCTGCGTGAGCGACCGCGAGAGGCGGGCGGCGGTACTGCCTTGCAAAAGCTGCTCGCGCTCGGCATCCGAGAGGCGGTAGATAGCATGGGCCGTGAGCATCTGATCGATGCCGGGCGGCAGGCGGCGACTTCCGGCTTTCAGCAGATCGGCCTGCGCCAGCCGTTGCGCATACGCGGCAATAGTCGTGCATCGCAGTCCCACACTGGGCCGGATGCGGGCTGCGGCCTCCTCAAGCGCTTTGCCCAATTGCGTCTGTGCCACAAACACGACGGTGTGCGTGCCGGGTGCGGCATCCATGAGCACATGCAGATGATGCATGAGCGGCGAACGGTCGGGCAGCGACGAATGGGTCATGGGGAGGCGCAGGGGGAATAATCAAAGCAACAGCAGAAACGGATATGCACGCTACGCCTCGAACGGACAATGGGCGTCCGGCGCGTGCTACGGTGCTCCGTGTGCGAGACCTCACACGCAAGGAGGCGGGTTCTGTTCGGGGCGCGGATCGCTTACGCGGGGCCGCTCGTTAGCTTGGTATCCCACTAAATCTTCATTCTAATACGCCATGCGCTATGCCGTCTGCACCACGCACAGCGCCCCGCACCTGGGCCGAGCTTTGCAACGACCCCAGCTTGCAGGATCTGCCGTACAAAATCGAAACCAATGCCCGCGGACAGATCGTGATGAGTCCGACCTACGCCTGGCATGGCCGCTTCGCATTCCAGATTGCTCGGCTGCTGGAAGACCACCTGCCTGGCGGACAGGCTTCAGTTGAGTTGGCCATCTGCACCACCGAGGGCACGAAGGTCGCCGATGCCATCTGGTGCTCGGCGGAGCGGTGGGCACAGATTGAGGACGCCTATGATGCGCCGGTTGCCCCTGAAATCTGTGTCGAAGTACTCTCGCCAACCAACACCGAAGCCGAGATGGAGACGAAGCGGGCGCTCTATTTTGAGGCCAGAGCCGACGAGGTGTGGCTCTGCGACGCCGAAGGCACGCTCTCGTTTTACGACGAAGACGGCGCGCGAGACACCTCACGTCAGGTACCGTCGTTTCCGGCACAAATCGAGTCGTGACCTACGAAAGCCCTCCTGAGCGATACGGCCTGAGCTCATAAAACACTGCTTCGCCGTTTCGGGGCACGAAGGTTGACCTCCCCCCAAGCCGCAAGACACGTTTATTTTCATGCGCTGCGTTCAATATCCAATGGCGATAAAAGTGAAATACGACGACATAGCATTTGCTTTTGACTTTGTCAGCAGCGATCGTCCGTATATCAATGAGGCCTATCTCTCAAAGGAGACAGGGACGTTTTATTATGACTCTCCGTATGCCGATGATGATATGTTCGACACGCCCCCCGAGGACGTTATCAGTACGGACGACTACATTCAGATTCCGCACAAGAATGATTTAAACCTCGGGTATCGGTTAGTCCGTGCATTCGTTCGGATACATATTCCAGAGGAGATGTCCCAGGTAGCACTGTTTTTTAATGCCCCAGGAGCCTACGCACGCTTCAAGGATTTGCTGAAACGAGAAGACTTGCTCCAAGAGTGGTACCAATTCGAAGCAGACCGCACAGAGTCTAAGCTTCGTAGCTGGTGTGAACTAAAAGGCATCGAGTTGGAAGATTAGGTAGTGTCGTGTCACACGTCATTTTGATGGTTGCCCTGTAATCACCCTCCCACGAAGCCTGTCATGGTGAGCGCAGTCGAACCATCTCCCTGGTGTTTAGCAGATACGGCGGCACAGAGGCCCTGCCAACCTTGGGGGAGATCTTTCGACTCCGCGTCTCCGTGGCGGAGCCGCTCCGCTCAAGATGACACCATGTAAACAGGTCAATGGTTGGGTAGCTCACGCAAATGATTGCCATGCAAAGCCACAAAAGATCCCGGATCAGCGGCGCCAGGAGCGCCTTGTCCGAGATGACTGCCTGGAGAGGATCACGTTCGGCCTAACAGGTACGGAAGAGTAGCAGGCAGACGTTAAGTTTACAACGCAAGCGGCGCGCTCGAATCTTCCCACCGGGTACCGCCGTTTCTTGTGACTGTCTCGTTGTAGCGGATTGCTCAAACCCTCCAGTTATGCAGGATTACTTCAAGTACGATGTTATCGTCGTGGGCGGCGGCCATGCCGGATCGGAAGCGGCGGCGGCCGCGGCGAACATGGGCGCACGCACACTGCTCATCACGCTGAAGCTCGACACCATCGGGCAGATGTCGTGTAACCCAGCTATTGGTGGCATCGGCAAAGGGCACATCGCCCGCGAAATCGATGCCATGGGCGGACTCATGGGCCGCGTCACCGACCGCGCTGGACTCCAGTTCCGAATGCTCAATACCAGCAAGGGGCCAGCGGTGTGGGGACCGCGTGCGCAGTGCGGACGCGACGCCTACGCTGCTGCGGTGCGCGAGGAGCTCGAATCCATCGACAATCTCTACATGCGCGCTGACCAGGTGGTGGACCTCGCCACGACCGACGACGGCACGCGCATCGAGGGCGTCACCACCAGTCTGGGCAAGACGTTCTACGCGCCCCGCGTGGTGCTGACGACCGGCACCTTTGCCAACGGTGTGATTCACGTCGGCGAGACCAACTTTGGGGGCGGACGCATGGGCGAGCGGGCCTCGCGGGGCATTACTGGCAGCCTGCACGAGCTCGGATTCGAGAGCGGACGCCTCAAAACCGGCACCCCGCCCCGCGTGGACGGACGCTCGCTCGACTACAGCGTGATGCAGGAGCAGCCCGGCGATCCAGATGCCACTGCCTTCTCGTTCATGACGGATGCGCTGCCTTCCGTCGACGAACAGCTGAGCTGCTGGCTCACCGAAACCACGCCCGCCACGCACGACCTGCTGCGCACCGGCTTCGACCGGAGCCCCATGTTCACCGGACGCATCGAGGCGAAGGGGCCGCGCTATTGTCCTTCGATTGAAGACAAGATCGACCGCTTCGCCGAGAAGAGCAGCCACCAGATATTTATTGAGCCGGAGGGCTACACCACCCACGAGGTGTACGTGAACGGCTTCTCGACAAGCCTGCCCGAAGACGTGCAGTTCGAGGCGCTGCGCACCATTCCCGGCATGGAGAACGCCCACATGCTGCGTCCGGGCTACGCCATCGAGTACGACTTTTTCCCGCCGTATCAGATTCAGTACAGCCTCGAAACGAAGTACGTCGACGGCCTCTTCTTTGCCGGGCAGATCAACGGCACCACCGGATACGAAGAGGCGGCAGCACAGGGCCTCATGGCGGGCATCAACGCCGTACACACGCTGAACGGACACGACCCGATTGTGCTGAAACGGTCGGAGGCGTACATCGGCGTGCTCATCGACGACCTCGTCGCCAAAGGCACCGACGAGCCGTACCGCATGTTCACCTCGCGCGCCGAGCACCGCATTCTGCTCCGCCAGGACAACGCCGACCAGCGTCTCACCGAACTCGGATACAAGCTGGGCCTTGCCTCCAGCGAGCGGTACGAGCGCATGCAGACCAAAGAGCGCGCCATCAACGAAACGCGCCGGGCCCTCGAATCCACCAGCGTACAGCCCGAACAGGTGAACGACTACCTCGAATCCGTGGGCACCACCCCCATCGACCAGGCCGGGCCGATCCTGCAGATCTGTAAGCGTCCCCAGGTGGATACGGAGGATCTGATTCGCCATGCGGGGCTGTGGAGCAAGCTTGTAACGGAGGCGCCAGGGATGCTACGTGCGCCTCGTCTTGTGGAGATCAACCTGAAGTACGAAGGCTATCTCGACCGCCAGCAGCAGATGGTCGAAGAGATGGAGGAGAAGGAGCGCTGGCCCATCCCGGACGATTTCGACTACCACGCGCTCGACACCATCTCGATTGAGGCGCGCGAGAAGCTAAGCAAGGTCGAGCCCGACAACCTGGGCCAGGCCTCGCGGGTAAGCGGCGTGCGTGCGGCGGACATTTCGGTGCTCATGGTGCTGCTCAAGCAGCAAGGCATCGAGCCGCTGCCCAAAGAGCGCTCCCTGCCCTCCGGCGACGGCGTGCCCGAGGATGTGACGGTGGGGGCGTGATCGTTCATTGATTGTGATCCCGATCCCATTGGGCGGGGTTACGTTTGATGTACCGGCGGATGCGATGCAGGGCCCGTTGCGTCCGTATGATCCGCACATGGTAATTGCGTTGCCAGACCGATTGGCCCGGTGTGCCCCGATGCACGTTGATGCGTCGCGTGGCGGCCCCCTTAAATCCACGGACGATGGCCCCCACGGTATGCGACGGCGATTCAAATTTTCGTTCCCCAGGGGCGAATTGCGATTCGCCCCTGGGGTCCATCCGGTGCGTAATCACGGCAATGGCATGCATATGATCGGGCATAACCACGTACGCATCCAATTTGACGTTCGAACGGACCTCCGGGGTACGTTCCCATTCGTCCTCGACAATTTGGCCGATGTCGTTGCAACGCATCACACCCTCCAAAATGTGCCCGAACAGATGGGCACGGTTGGCGGTGCATATCGTCACGAAATACGCCCCGGGCTGCGCATAATCGTAATCGGGCAACCGCATCGACTGGCGGTTGTGGCGGCGCGGGTCGTATGGCATGGGCTCCTTTCGTTTTCCCTTCGTCTTTTCCGCACGACCCATGACCCCACCCTCGCATAACGTCATGCCCACCACCGACGCATTCGACCCGTACCACGACCTAACCGGCGATCAGCGCGCGCAGTTGGAGACGTACGAAGACCTGCTGCGCCGCTACAACGAAACGCTAAACCTCATCTCGCCCGACACGATCGATGCCATCACCGAGCGGCACATTCTGCACTCGCTGGCGCTGCGGGTGCGCGACTTTCCAGCCGGGGCGCGCATCGTAGACTGGGGCAGCGGCGGCGGGCTCCCGGCGATTCCGCTGGCCATTGCCTACCCTGATACCGAGGTGATCGCGGTGGATTCTGTGGGCAAGAAGATGCGCGCCGTCCGCAGCATGGCCCGGCGGCTGGGACTTGACAATCTGTTTGCGTGGGATGGACGCGCCGACAACTGGCCCGATACCGCTCACTACTCCGTCTCGCGCGCCACCGCGCCGCTGGTGGAACTGTGGCAGTGGCACACCCGCGCCGCCGCTGAACTGCCCACCGACCCTGGCTCCACCGACTGGGCCCCCGGACTCATCACACTGAAGGGCGGCGACCTTTCTGAAGAGATTGCCGCACTTCGGGCACAGGACGACGGCGTACGCATTCGCCAGATTCCACTGCACGCGCTGCTCCAGGACGCCGCGCAGCACCCCGGCTACTTTGCGGAGAAGTGCATGCTGGTCGTGCAGCGGTCGTAGATGTGCTTCGCCCGTCGGCCTTCAGACTCGTGTGGGTGTGAACGAAAGGATGGACATTGTACTCCTCCATCCCTCCCCACTTCCACACCTCCACACACCAACGACGCATACGGAGTGGGTATCCCACACCGGCTACAGCACCCCGTGCTCGGTAGCCACCTCTGCAAACGCATCAATGGCGCGGTCGAGGTGGTCGCGGTCGTGGGCGGCGGACATCTGTACGCGGATGCGTGCTTCGCCTTTCGGCACCACCGGGTAGCTGAAGCTGATCACGTAGATGCCGCGCTCCAGCAGATCATCCGCAATCGCCGCGCTCGGCTTGGCGTCGTACAGCATGATCGGCACAATGGGATGATCGCCCGGCTTAATGTCGAACCCGCGTGCGGTCATCTCCTGGCGAAAGTACCGCGTGTTCGCCCAGAGCTGCTCGCGGCGCTCGGCGCTCTCGGTCAGCATGTCGAGCACCGTCAGGCTCGCGTTCGCAATCATCGGTGCCACCGCGTTCGAGAAGAGGTACGGACGCGATTTCTGCCGCAGCAGATCAATAATGGGTTGCTGTGCGGTGGTGAATCCGCCCGTGGCGCCGCCGAGCGCCTTGCCCAGCGTGGAGGTGATGATATCCACATCGTGCAGCGCGCCCTTCGCCTCCGAGGCCCCGCGGCCGCCGTCGCCCATAAACCCAGTCGCGTGGCACTCATCCACCATCACAAGGGCGTCGTACGTATCCGCCAGGGCGCAGATTTCGTCGAGCTTGGCCACATCGCCATCCATCGAAAAGACGCCGTCGGTGGCAATCAGACGGATGTTCGCATCCTGTGCATCCTGAAGCTGCGTCTCCAGGTCGTCCATGTCGCTGTGCTGGTAGACGTAGCGATCGGCTTTGCACAGGCGAATGCCGTCGATAATCGACGCATGGTTCAGCCGGTCGCTGATAATCGCATCGTCGGGGCCTAACAGCGTCTCGAACAGGCCCGTATTCGCATCGAAGCACGAGTTGTAGAGGATGGCATCCTCCTTTTCGTGGAAGTCGGCCAGCGCATCCTCCAACTCCTTATGCACCGTCTGCGTGCCGCAGATAAACCGCACGCTGGCCACGCCAAAGCCGTACTCATCCACGCCCTCCTTGGCCGCCTGCATGATGGCGGGATGGTTAGCCAGCCCCAGGTAATTGTTTGCGCAGAAGTTAATCACATCGCCCGAAGCCACTGAAATATCAGCATCTTGCTGCGAGGTGATGACGCGCTCCTCTTTGTAGAGGCCATCGTCTTTAATCTGTTGTAGTTCGGATTCGAAGGCAGAGAGGTCAGACATAGGTTGGATGCAGAAGTTAGCAGGAGCGTCGTACGAACGGCGTAGATTTCGCGCATGTGAAAGTCCCATCGCCGCCCCAACATACGGATGCAGCCAGCAGGCTCCGAGACAGCGTGAGAGAACCAGTATTTTCACGCATGCTGCGGCTGCGTGTTGGCTTCGGGCAGATGAGCCAGCATATCGTTGGTCATCGCATCGAGGTCGTACTCGGGCTGCCAGCCCCAATCGGCACGGGCAGCGCGGTCATCGATCGTGGCAGGCCAGTTGTCGGCGATGGACTGGCGGCCGTCGGGGTCGTACGAGACGGCAAATCCGTCGGCGGCGTGCTCGCGCAGATGTGCAGCGAGTTGCTCGGCACTGAAGCTGAACGCGGTGAGGTTGTAGCTGTCGCGCACGGACAGCGCGTCCGCTTCGGCCTCCATAATGCGAAGCGTAGCGCGGATGGCGTCGGGCATGTACATCATGGGCAGCTGCGTGTCGGGGCGCAGGTAGCACGTATACGGCGCGCCGTTGGCCGCCGCCCGGTACATGTCGACGGCGTAGTCGGTGGTGCCGCCGCCGGGCTCGGTCTTGTAGCTAATGAGGCCCGGATACCGCAGGCTGCGTACGTCCACGCCATGGCGGTGGTGGTAGTAGCGGCAGAGCAGCTCGCCGCTGCGCTTGGTGACGCCGTACATGGTGGTGGGGTTGAGCACCGTTTCTTGTGGCGTATCATTGCGCGGCGTGGAGGGCCCAAACACAGCGATGGAGCTGGGCCAGAACAGCTGCACATCGTGCTCGCGCGCCAGGTCGAGGATGTGCTTCAGCCCGTTCATGTTCACATCCCACGCCCGGTCGGGGTGCTGCTCGCCGGTGGCCGAGAGCAAGCTGGCCAGATGGTACACGGTGCCAATGTCGCGGGTGGCAACGACCTCGCGCAGGGCGGCTTTGTCGCGCACATCGGCGGTGACGTGCGGGCCGGGCGCGCTGCTTTCGTGAGCCGGGTGCAGGTCGAGCCCGACGACCGCCTCGGGGCCGTGGCGCTGCCGCAGTGTATCCACCAGTTCGCTTCCGATTTGGCCGTTGGCTCCTGTAACCAGGATCATTTTCATAAAGCAGCATCAGCCGTGCAAAAGGGAAGATAGGTACAGCCCAGAAAACGAGAGGTGCCCCAGCACGTTCGGAACCGCTTCCACTATTCGTATAATGTCCACGCATACCGCCTGCACGCCCGCCGACGTGTGCCCACCGGCAGAGCAGCCGTCTGCACTGCGAACCGGTCGTGAGCCCTGAATCTAAATAGAAACGCCCCGTCCTGTTCTGCACCGAGACTCCGTTTCATATGACGGATCTGTTGGCCGCATTCACGGTATACATGGTTCCGATTCTTCTGCGATCTCATGCCGACGTCGCCATGAAATTTTCTGCCTCCAGCGCCGACCTCTTAGATGCTCTTAACACCGTGAAGGGCGCGGTGCCCTCCAAGAGCACCTTGCCCATTTTAGAATGTATTCTATTTGAACAGAGCGAAGACGGCTCGGCGCTCCTCCTGAGCGCGACCGACCTGGAGATCTCCATTGTGCGGCGCGTGCCCGTGCAGTTTGCCAGCAACGGCACAACGACTCCCACCCGCGTTGCTGTGCCCGCCAAACGCCTTATCGACACGCTGCGTGCACTGCCCGACCTGCCCATCTCCTTCACCGCCGACGGCGACTTTGAAATCCAACTCGAAACCGATCAGGGCCACTACAAAATGGTGGGGCACGACGGCGACGACTTCCCTGACCTGCCCGAAGTGGATGCCGCCCACACGCTCTCGGCAGAAGGAGCGCTGATTAGCGACGCCATCAACAAGACCAGCTTTGCCGTCAGCAAAGACGCGCTGCGCCCGGCCATGATGGGCATTTACTTTCAGCTGGATGCGGAAAACAGCCGCATTGTAGCGACAGACGGGCACCGGCTCGTAAAGCTGGATCGTCCTGCTTTGCAGACCGATAGCGAAGAGGTGTCGTTTATCGTCCCCGAGAAAGCGACCAAGCTTGTCAGCCGTATTCTGGACGACGATGCGCTCTGCACCATCGGCGTGAGCGATGGGCACGTCAGCTTCACCATTGACGATGCGCGTGTCATTGCGCGCCTCATCGACGAAACGTATCCAAACTACAATGCGGTCATCCCCGACGAAAACGACCGCCATCTCGTTGTCAATCGCGAGGCCCTACTCAACGCCGTAAAGCGCGTGGGCCTCTACTCCAGCAGCATGACAAACCAGATCCGCCTGGCGCTCTCCGAATCCGAAATGACCGTCTCGGCAGAGGACATTGAGCGCTCCAGCGAAGCTGAAGAGGTGATTCGCTGTGAGTACGACAGCGAGTCGATGGAGATTGGATTCAACTCGGAGTATCTTACCGAGGTGCTGGGCAATGTTGATAGCGAAGAGGTGCTCTTTCGCCTTAGCTCGCCCAACCGTGCGGGCATTGTGGTGCCCAATAACACCGACGACCCCGACATCCTCATGCTCATTATGCCGGTGATGCTGAACACGTATGCGTAACGTGGCCCCCGGAGTGCATGCGTCAGCGGGTGCGGCGACCATACCTTGCCGTACCACCAGGCAATGCGGCCCTACAGCTGCGCATCGTCGGGCGGGGTGGGTGCTTCCATGGGATACTCCGCTTGCAGCGTTTCCAACATCTGCGTAGCCTCGTCGATGCGCCGCCCCTCGCCCATCACGACGCGCTTAAGCGCTTCCCGTGCAGGTTCAATGTCGGACTGCGCAAGGTACGTCTTGGCAAGAAAAAATGACGCTTCGAGCTGCAGGAAAGAGCCGCTGTCTTCGCTCTCTACCACCTGACGTAGCAGGTCTTGGGCTTCCTGCACTCGCTCTTGGTCAAACTGTGGGAAGAGTCCAAGCGGTGCATAATGTGCTTCTTGCAGTGCTTCAAGCGCCTGCAGAAAGCGCTCGTCAGCACTTGTTGGCTCATTGGCCGTAGCGCTTCGCGTTCGCACCTGATAGCCTTCAATCTCTGTCTCATCAGGGTCAATGGCTGCCATCTGCTCGGCAGGTGACTGCATAAACGTGCTTACAGTCAGTAGGCCCCCGTACACGACCAACAGACTGACCATAGCAATGGCCACATAGCGAGCAGCGCCCCACACCTGCTCCGAAATGCGATGGCGCCCCGTACTGCCGTTGCCCTCTGGATCGGCTGGCGGACGCGTGGAGCGCCCTGCCCCTTGTTCGCCATTCTCCCATGCTGCTCCTGCCGACCCCGATGCAAGATCGGACTCAGACATGCTGTCTCCTTCATAGGTAGGAAGTGCATCCAGATCGAAGCCGGTCGTAGACTCGAAATGCCTGCCGACATCAAACGAATCGTTTAACGTTTGGGCACGCTCAATCATCGGTTGCACACGACTGCGCAATGCCGCGTCGTCGTCGAGGCGCACCTCGACCTCAGCAAAAAACTGCTGAAGCGCGACCTGATTCTCTTCTTGTGTCTGACTTGCCGTGTGCAACGCATAGAGCGCAAGCACCGCATCGGGCCAATCGCTCTCGGGGGCGGAGGCATCGGGCAGTTGCACGCTCCGGAGTTGCATCTCCAGGCGTTTCACTTCATCAAGAAGCGTCTGATACTTGGGACGTCCGGCCACGCGCTCCTCAACAGCGCGCTGTTCCGCTTCTGAAAGATCTGCATAACAAAATATGTGCTCTTCAAGGGTATTCATGAGTCCAGCCAAACGGCAATCTATGCTTGGTCGGCATCGTTCCCTTTCAGGCCGATGCATTATTACGTGTGGGGAAGCCCACTACATAATGGGCACGTGTGCATGTGGGGCACGCGCTGCGGCAAATCATAACGTATGCAGAGGGCGAAACACGTTTTTTTCACGTTTATGATCTGTCACTGCGCCAGCAGCGCACAAGTGCATGTAGAGATGGTGCACCTGCGGGTCCACAACCTGCGCGGTTCTATGCAGAGCATCTGCATTTAACATTTAAGGAGCCTCAAGGACATCCTTCAGCCGGTCATCTTCACGCAGCGCCTTCAGTGCGCGTGATTTGTACACTCGCACCACCGGCACATCTTTGTCGATGCGCTCGGCAATCTCCTTAAACGTGCAGTCCTCAAAATAATACAGGCGGGCCACACGGCGCAGATAGGGCGGCAAACGGCTAATAGCCACTTCCAAAATGGAACGCAACAGCCCAACCTGCTCATCAATCTGCTTCGCGGCCCCGACCTGCTGAAGCGTAGGGTGCTCCGGGTCGTGAATAGACGTTGTTTCGACACGCGCCCGGTTCACATAGTTGATAAAGGCGTTTTTGGCAACTACACTGACCCAGTGGGCATACTTTTCGGGATTCTTGATCGTAGATCGCCCGTCTTGTACTTTTGTGTACACCTTTGAGACTAACTCCTCCATATCCGAGACCTGGCGGATACTGTGTCCTGCGTACTTTGACGCCATGTATTTGTAGATATAGCCATACGTCCACAACTCAACCAGCTGCTCGTGACGAGGCGTAGGCTCCGACACATACGTTGCGTATAACGTGTTTACTGCTTCTGAGTCATCAATAGCAAATGGCAGCCGCTCAGTAATCAACTGTAGGTTTGTCGAGTCAGACATGGCACGGGTTGATCCCAATGAAAGAAACCCTCTGTGAACGTGATTTGCGCATCGGGCAGTGCGTCAGGTAGCGCAGCGCAAATCATTTAATGGGGCATTTCCGAAAAAGTTGATTCACAAATGCATGTTATCAGGAGTTAACCACTTGAATCAGACGTTAGCTGTCTCTTGTCCAGTTTTGTCTTACGTGAAAGGCGGAACGGAGGCGCCGTAGGAACCTGCCTGGGGCCCTGAACAACCGCGCCAGCACCGCCGCCCGAAACCGTCATCCTGGACTTGACTCAGCATAAGAGAGGTTCGCCTTTCACGGAGGAGCTACCGTTCAAATGTACATGCATGAAACCAAATATACACGAACACATGCTTGCGTAGCGCATTCATACATTATAAACATTGGACCTTTGTCTATCGGGGTGATACGTGTTCCTCCAATATGCAGCCCAATGGGCGGCGTTACGCCCATTAGGCATTAGGGCATTCCTCTATGAGGATCGTTCTCAAGGCACATTTCTTGAGGCTACTGTTTTCCCGAAGAAACTAAGCGTTCACTCTTGGAGCTCCTGGGTCCGGTGTTCCCTCCAACCCTCTGCTCCAACAAAGCACCTGCTGCAACAAAGCCCGCTCGTACTCCCACGCTTTGCATCGCTGCTCATAATGCCAGACCTCTCTCATTCGCCTGCTTCGCCCTCCGGCTCCTTTCCCGAAGACCGCTCTCCCACTGAGGTGTGGGACGCGCTTTGTAGCTTACTTGACACCGAAGATCCCTCGCAGCTCGTTAGCCGTGTCCTTTCGGTGCAACGACATGTGCACGGGGAAGCCGACGATCACGTTCTTCTCGCCGGCACGCTCTCTCCGCTTGAAGAGACCGAGGCGGTACTCCACCGCATGCGCGACCATCTTCGCACGCTGCGCACGAGCAATGAACAGCTCGTGGAGCGGATCGATGTCGACGATGTGCCCGAAGTTGAAGACACCCGCAAACAGCTGGAAGCGCTCATTGACCTGGTCGACGCCGACAGCTTCGAGGCGACGATGCGCCAGGTGGAAAGCTTGCAACAGCAGGTCGACGCCCTCTACGAAGAGAAAGAACGCCTGGTAGCGGCCGGCTTTGCCAGCGCCGACGAGGCCCTGCAAGAAATCGACCGGCTCACTGACACATGCGAAGCGTTGCGTGGCCGGCTGGATGCATCGGCGCAGCCCATCACCGGCAACACTAACGATGCAGCCTCTCCGCTCGACCTGAACGGCGACCGCCCCGCTGCAGAGCCTTCTTCAGAACACCTTTTTTCAGAGCGCCCTCCGGAACGTCACGAAGCGTCGAGCAGCGCCGGTGCCAGCACGTCGCCCAGCCCTTCCGTGTCCGATTCAGATGCACCTGAAACGCGGTCTGACGTGCCGGTCGAGATGCTTTGCGATGCCATTGCACATGCCAACCGCATGTTCTACGACCACCTCAACGAGGACAACAACACCGAAGCCCGAGCATCGCTGTCCGACATTCCGTTGGATGAGCAGGCAGACCAACTCCGCGACTACGCCGACCAGATGAGTAGCATGTGGAAGGGCATCGTCGAACCTGCTCAAACGGTGGTGCACGAAGCCAAAAACACCCTGGGCATGACCTCTATTGCTGGCTTCGACGCCATAGCTGAGCAGGCTGGAGAGCTTGCGAATCTCACCACTACGCTTTATAAAGCCACCGCGCCTCATCTTCCCGACCTGCCGTCCGACGCGCCTCCCCTACCAACTGGACCAGCCACAGCGCAGCTTCGCACCTCTGTTTCGCGCTTGCGTTCCCTGACGAAGGCCGCCCAAGCGCCCAATGCCTTTGCGACTGGCAGCAGTGGCCTCGACCCCGAAATTGGCGAGATCCTGGGTGTGTCGAACGTACAAGAGGCCCAGGAAATGATGCACATTGTGCAGCGTATGGTGGAGCAGCTCGACCAGCAAAAAGTTAAATCCCAAACCCAATCTGATACGCTTAAATCCCTGTTTCAACAACATGTATTGGTTGATGTAGGGGGCCTTGCTCGCTTGGGTAGCCTTCTCGGCCACGATACGCTTCGCACCGCCCCTGTAGCCGGTCACCATGCAGAAAGGGCTATTCTGCACCCTCTCAACGAACACCTGCGCGAACTGGTCGATACTGGCGCACACGTGCTGGAGCACAGCGAGCCTGCCTCCAGCAAGGTGCAAAGCGGCACACTCACCACCATCCCGGATGTGCTCAACGCATTTCAGAAGTACACCGAGACGCTCCAGCACAAGCTCGGCCCCGATGCCACCAGCACAAGCGAAAAGCTGGCCCGTGTAGGCATCAGCAGTGTTGACGATGCTATCGATATGATTGAGAGCATGTCAGAGCAGCTCAGCGAGCTGTACAATGCGCAAGAGGCCATGCTGAGCAAAGAGCAAGGCAGTAACGACGGGCAGAGTACATTCCAACAGCTGGAGGCGCTGTACGCCGACCAAGACAAGTTGCAGCGCGAACTGGGCGTATCGGATGCCGACTCGCTCATCTCGATGGTCGAGACCATGAACGCACAACTCAGCGACCTGTACGAAGAACGCGACCGTGAGACGGTTGAGGCCTCTTCGACACCTACCGAGAACGAACCCGCTCCCGAAGCGCCTTCTGACACTCAGCAAGTGCTTCCATCCAAATCTAAGCAAGTAGAGACGCGTCGCGATGAGAAAACCACCACGTCTAACGAAGAGGAAACGCTTGCGACTCTTCATAGGCTGGAAGAGAAAGCTGAGATGCTCGCCGCAGCGGTTGAGCACTTGCAAACGCGCACGCAAGAGCAGGAAGAGGCCATCGCGAAGCTCGAACAAATGCGCCCCCTACCGGCTGCTTCAGACGACGAGCCTGACGCTGGACCTGTGCCCGGGCCGGGAAGCCGTGCAAATATGTCTTCAAACGCCACGAGTTCGGGCGACAATTCGGGAAACGAAGAGCCAGCCCCTGATTCTCAATCCGCTCCTCCTTCTGGCTTAACGAATCCCGGCGAAACAAGCCGCTTTGAGCTAAGCGCCACTGCACCGGTCTTCGACACCGACCAACTCAACGCTCTGCATACCACCGAGCCAAGCCACTGGGATGACCACAGCGTAGGCATCATTCAGCTCGATGACGACGGCACGGTGCGATACCTCAACAAGGCCGTCTGCGAACTGCCTCGCTTGCAAGATGCCGACCCCGATGAACTGGTTGGAAAGAACTTCTTTACCGACCTGGCGCTCAGCACCAACAACGATCTGTTCCGCGGGCGCTTCGAGAAAGGAACCGAATGCGATGCCATGCAGGTCTGCTTTCCGTATACCTTCATTGCACCAGGCTATGCCCCAACCGTGTTCAACGTACACATGCACCGTCATCCGAAGGGATCATCAAACTGGATCTTGATGGAAACGCCATAGTCCCTGACGTAACCGCCACATCGTTTCCTTACCTTCTTAACTGGATGCAAAGTCATGAATAAAGACCCCGACCTCTACTCCTTCCTGCGCTCGAAAGACTTTGTTGAAGAGGAGAATTCCCTCGACGAGGACACTCCCACCCCCGAAGAAGACTCCTCTAACGAAGCAGCTGACTCGGGTACACCTACCGAGGCGCCTACCGAAGTGGCATCTACCCCTGAGACCTCAGCACCCTCAGATGTGTCGCTTTCGTTCGATGACCCTGACTTAGCTAACAAGCTTCATGCGTGCTCCAACGAACAGCTCGACAAGGCTGACTTTGGCATTGTGAAGGTCGACGACGATGGCGCGGTGCTCTTCTACAACGAATATGAGGCACGTCACGCTGGCGTACGCCCTGAGGAAGCGCAAGGGAGAAACTTCTTTACACAGGTAGCTCCCTGTAGCAACAACCGCATCTTCCGAGGACGTTTCAAGAAGGGCATGATGAAGGGCGTTCTGGATGAATCGTTCACATATACTTTTACGTACAAAATGAAGCCGACGTTGGTTGATGTACGCATGTTGCGGGACGACTGGTCGGATAACTGGGTAGTCATCCGGTTTCGGTTCACGTCCTAAGTAACTTAAACCGTTCTGCACATAAACCGTTCTGCACATGTGCCGCGTGCCCTGCCGCTGTTCCCCTTGACCGAATTGCTCACTGCTATGGAATCATCTACATCTGCACCGCCTCGCACTCGGCCATCGGCATCACGGAGCACCCCGCCGCCTGAAAATACGCTGGGCGGCAACCGTCCGCGCACCGTGCTTGAGGTGCTGTGCCGTGAGTTGGGGACGTCGCATCCCGACGCGGCCCTCCGGCAAATTCGGACGATGAAGCGCCTGCTGCGACAGCGGCACCGCGCCGCGCGCAAACTGCGCCGCCTCGACGTAGACGGTGCCGAAGAAGCCGCGCGCACCATTGCCGACTTGCAGAGCCGTATCCGCACGCTCAAGTCAGAATACAAGGCCCAGGCTGAAGAGCGCATCGCGGTCATCAACACGATGGCCCGGGCGCTCGAAACGCTGCGACAGCGCCTACGTGCTTCTGCCCCTGAAGCTGCTGAAGGTACCTCTGCGACGGATGCACCCGCTCACACCAACGGTACAGCTAACACCAACGGTGTCCCACAGAGCGCACCACACGCCGAAATGGAGGTGCTCTCCAATGCAACAACGCCCTCTTTTGCCCCCGGGGCAAGGAAGGCTTCCAGTTTACTGTTTTTGCCGTCGAGATGGATTTTATCCCCCTGGCTGGCTGTAACAAGAGCACCCAGAGAAAGATCGTCTCCGGAGTTTTTTAAAGACAGGCTGCCGTGCCAGTGGTCCTTATGGACATCTGCAACCACTGTATCATCTTCGGGGTCCACGAGTTCAAAACCGGTTATGCTGTTATTTGCTTCCGCGCCCGTAACGGGCAAAACAGCCGCTCCGAAAAGAAAAAACACCAGCAATACGATTTTGTTTTTCATTTTCTTTCTCCTTCTTTTTCTTGTTTTTGCTGTAGCAATCCGGCCAAACAGGGGGAACGAATTGAAAAACGCAGGAAAAATCGGGTCAGAGCCTGGTGGCGGACCAAATTGAGGCAAAAAAAATCCCGGACCGAAATAAATTCGATCCGGGATGTCCCTTTTTTATCCGCAGATTCGCCAACAGGGCAAGACCTCGTCCTCGCAGTCGTTACCCCGGTATGTACAGGCAGGTCTTCTGACTTTCGGTTCTTTCTAACGGCTGCGCCTTCCCGGCTTTTGGGCCAGTGGCGTTGTGCAGCTTTCGTCCCCGATCACAGCGGCGGGCCCGTCCCCGATTTCCACGGGGTTCCCTTTTTAAGCTCGACCAAGAGCACCCATACATTTTCATAAAAAACTAATGAACCCCTGAATGCATTGTCAAGAAAAAAATAACGAACCGATTGTCCACATAAAAATTCCAAACAACGCAGGACTTTTGTTTATCAAAGGAACCTGTAGCGTTATAATAAAATTCAGGATATAAAAATATCTGAGATTGAAGCCGAGTTGAGACGGTTTGAACCGGCGGTTGCCGAAGACCTCCGGGATCAGTACTTAAAGAAACCGTTGGCCAATGCGACCGTAAAGCCGACTGTTTTGAGCCAAATAAGATCCTGACCGAAAGCGCGCTATGGAGACCCTCAATCCCCATCAAATCATGGTGCTGTTTTTCTCCCTGGCAATCCTTTTGGGCACGGCGCGCATTCTGGGAGAAATCGCCCAGCGGCTCCATCAGCCCTCGATTCTGGGAGAACTCCTTGCCGGTGTTATCCTCGGGCCCACGATTCTGGGCAACATCGCTCCCGGGGCCAGTGAGTTTCTTTTTCCGCTGCAGGGCCC
>NZ_JAWOAR010000043.1:0-9808 GCF_046498435.1 Longimonas sp.
GCGAACGGAGATCCAGGATCCAGAACAGAGGCGAGCCCGGCGGTGCAGGCATCAGTTTGCAGGGTGAATTACTGGCGTGAACTCGCGCTGCTCGTTTCCGGATCAAGTCCGGAATGACAGGGTCTGGGGTTGAGTGCCTGGCCCGCCGCTTCGTCATCCTGGACGGAGTGAGCCCGACCGCATTTGGCACATGACCTCCGGCTATGTTTGGATTCCATCTTGCAATAACGGATGCAAGGCGTGCTCCACCTACCGATCCAACGCACTCGCCAGGGTCTGCACGGCGGGCGGCCACCAGGTGGTGCGGTGCAGCGTGCCCAGCGGCTCGACGCGTACGTCGGCGGGCAGATGGCGCTGTACGCGTTCGGTAATGGCAGCGCGGCATCGCACGGATCCGACTGATGTGTCTGCGCTGTCGAGCGCCTCTGACATCTCGGTGAGCGCGTCGTAGGGCGTCCACCGCACGTGCAGTCCGCGCTGAGGCTCGGGAACGCCTTTGCTGAAGAGAAATGTGAGGTCTTCGGTGTACGCGTGCGGCTGATCCTGTGCCTCAAGCAAGGCACGCTGCATCTGGAGCGTGCCGGGGATGCGCTCATGGGCGGGCACCGCCGCCCGCATGTGGGCGAGCGCTTCAAGATAGGCGTCAGGCAGTACGTCTTCGGGCGCCCAGATCAGGTCCACGTGCTGGGGCGATTCGCCGTCGTACACGAGGAGGTCCTCGGCCAGCGCCTCGCGCTCGTCGGCAGATTCGTTGCCGTCGAGGACGACCCAGGCGGGATAGTCGGGACACGCGTAGTCGGCAGTGTCCATCGCGTCGGCATTGGGCGGGCCCATGACGGCGGTGGGGGCAGATTGGGGAGCCGAGGTCTCCCACTGCACGGGGGCGTGCTCGGCCTCCACCGACAGCGCCTGCTGCGCGGCGCTCAGCACGGCATGGAGCACGGGGCGCTCCGACGGCGCATCCGCAAGATACACGCGTGTGCCCCGCAGGGTCAGGTAGGCAATCAGGGGCAGTCCGTAGAGCGGCACGTGGGCAGCCAGTTCGACCTGCAAGGCTTCTGGCCCCGTGGGGTGCTGTGCGACATCGTGAAGCGAGGCCTGCACCGCCGCATCCATCTGCTGGTTCACGGCGAAAGTGATATGGGCTTCGGTGAACGGGTAGTTGTCGGCATCTGCAGCCGCCTCAATGGCCGCTTGGCGCGGCTCGTGGTCGGGATCGGTCCAGTGATGGGCGGTGGCGTGCAGGGCATCGGCCCAGGCGGAACGTGCGAAGGTAGGCATGCGAGATGAGCGATAGGAAAAAAAGCGATGCGACTTCAGCGGGGCGGTTTGAGCATGCATCCGAAGGGGCGCGTATCAGCCTCTGGCACCGATTCGCCGTTGAGTGTGGCCTGGATGGCTTCGCGCAGATAGGCCGCCTCTACCTCGTCTGGGCTGCCGGGGCTGTCGTCGACGGCGCCGCGGTAGACGAGCGTGCCCTCCGCATCAAACAGAAACGCATGAGGGGTGCGCTCGGCCCCAAGTTGGCGGGCGAAGGTGGCATCCCCATCGCGCACATAGCGGAGATCGCCATACGACTGGGCTTGCTCGGCGCTGGCGCGGCGTCCTTCGTCGGTAAAAGCCTCGGCGTCGTTTGCGTTCACAAACACAAACTGCACGCCACGCTCGGCAAACGTATCGCGCAGGTCGAGCACGCGCTCCTCGTAGCGGTCGATCCACAGGCACTGGTTGCTCCAGAAGAGCACGACCGTGGCCTGTTGCCCTTGAAGCGCATCAGTTGATACGGATGCTTCTTCCTGCACATCGTAGAGCGTAGCCTCGGGCAGGGAGCTGCCCAGCGACAGCGTATCGGTTTGCGCATGGGCCGGGTGAGCTCCAAGCAAAAGCGTACTGATCAGAAGCATACCGGGCAGCAGCCATCCAGCAGAAAGCGTACGCATAACGATCACCAGTCTATAAGGGATGCAGTGAGAATGGGTTACGACGACGGCGCGCGCTCCATCATGCGGCTTACGTACCGGTCGTTCAGCGCCCACAGCACGATTCCGGCCAGTCCCCATTGCAGCAGGCAGGTCATGAGGCTGAACGGATCGAGCGGGTTGAACCAGGTGTCGGGCGCAAACACAAACACCGATTGGTAGATCCACCAGCCTAATACGATAACGGCTTGCAGCGGAATAAAGTATGTAATGAGCGTATCCCACGTGGTGCCGGGGTTGATTTCGCCGCCGTGGCCCATGGTTTCCGTGCGGAAGGCGCGCGGGCCGTATATGATCACCGCCAGCGCCACGAGCGCGCCCGAGATGAGCAGTCCCACGCCCCACACGAAGTCCTGGTTGGCGAAGATATTGAGGTTCACCGCCGAGGGGATGCCCAGCAGAAAGCCGAGTCCGGCAACCCACCCAACTGCCGTGGAGCGCCGCACCCCCGCATCCACAAACGACCGCGTAGCCAGTTCGATCATAGAGATGAGTGAGCTAAGCGCCGCAAAGGCCAGTCCCAGGAAGAAGAGCATTGCGAGCGGACGCCCAAACGCCATCTCCTCGAAGAGCTGCGGCATCCAGATGAAGGTGAGGCCGGTGCCGGCAGGACCGCTGGTCTGCATCACGTCGAGCACCTGGCCCTGCGACATGTCGGTGCCCAGCACAGCGAACACGGTGCCAAAGATAATCACCGCAGCCATGAGCGACACAATGTTGTTGCCGATGCCCGTGATGAGCGCGTTCGACACTACGCCGTGGCGCGACTGCATGTACGCGCCGTAGGTGAGGATAAGCCCCCAGCCCGCGCCGGTGTCCCACGCGTTCTGCGTGAGCGCCTCCAGCCAGAGCCGTGGATCGGCCAGCAGCGCCCACTCGGGCGTAAACAGAAAGGCGATGCCTTCCCATGCGCCCGGTAGCGTGAACGTGCGGATGAGCGCCACGACCAGAATCCCTAAGAGCGCCGGGACGAGCACGCGGTTTACGCGCTCAATCGAGGAGATGCCCTTCCACACCGCCAGCGTGCCTGCGCCCATGGCCAGAGCATGCACGATAAGGGGCGTACCGCCCGACTGAAACGCATCCCATCCGGCCTGGGCGGCTTCATTCGAAAGCGGGAGCGGCGACGACAGCGCCTCCCAAAAGTAGAACAAGCACCACCCGGCCACCACCGCGTAGTAGAACATGATGGCGGTCGTGACCACGCCAATGAAGCCGCCCATCCAGCCGCGTTTTTCGCCCGCCATCTGCACATACGAGCCCACCACGCCCATGCGGCCCTTGCGCCCGATGGCGTACTCGGCAATGATAAGCGGGATGCTCCACAGAAACAAGAACATAACCCACGCCACCAAGAACGCCCCGGCCCCCGTTTCGCCACTGGTCGTCGCCGCAATGCGCGGGAACCGCCAGATGTTACCGGTGCCTACCGCAATGCCCAGCACGCTCAAAATGAGCGTCCACCGCGTAGAAAATCGTGCGTTCGAGGAAGAAGCCATAGCCGTTGAGCCACGTTGAATTCAAAAATACAGGGGGATGCGCGGGGTGCGTGCCCCAATGTATAAAAGAACTGACCACTTACGCACATCGCTGATACAGAGACAGCACCTCAGGAAACGTGGTAGTGCTGTGTCACAGGTCAATCTTTGGGTTGTAAGGTCCCCGTTCGCATGCTGTCATCTTGAGCGGAGCGAAGCGACTGATGAACGCAGTGAATAAAGATCTCCCCCAAGGTTGGCAGGGCCGTTCAATCGCCTATAGCCCCGCTGAGCGTCGAGGAGATGGTTCGACGTGGTCCGCATGACAGGTTTTGGGGGGACACAGAGTTTGGCACAGACTCCGCACCCTAACATTCAGGTGTGACACAACAGTAGTGCTTTGTCACAGGTCAATCTTGGGGTAGTAACGCACCTCTCTCAGAATGCGTTGTGCTATACATATGATCGCTGTTGAACATGCAGAAATGCTTGTTTATGCCCCCACACCGTCATCCCAGACGGAGCGGAGCGACGATCTGGGATCCATGCCCCAATGGAGGGATGTATTAGCGGAGTGAGCTCGCCCTCAACCGGCGAATGGATCCCGGATCAGCGGCGCCAGCGGCGCCTTGTCCGGGATGACTATAAAATGGGAGTCCATACGTTACCCCATGAATCATCTGTGACAGAGCAATAGTGCTGTGTCAACCCTGAAAGGTTGGGTTCAGATGCGTATTTTCCCCTCCATCCTACCCTTCCTCCCCGGGGAGGAAGGAACTGTGAGGTGCCACTTCCCAAGTCCCCCTCGGAGGAGGGGGATTTAGGGGGAGGGATTCCATACTATCACACAACCCGAAAAATTATCCTTGACAGAGCAGTAGTGCTGTGTCACAGGTCATTCTGTGGGTTAAACCAAGATGGATACGCGTGTCGTGCCGTCCCGAAAAGTTCCTGCTACACACCAAGGAGATGGTTCGACTGCGCTCACCATGACAGGCTTCGTGGGAGGGTGATTGCAAGGCAACCATCAAAATGAGGGTTGACACAACAGTAGTGGTGTGTCACACGTCAATGGTTGGGTTGCAGCCGCTCCTGCGTCCGATCCGCAGCGTCGCATCTATTCTGTTGTGTCTACGCCGAAGACGCACACCGCGAGCGTGGACGGGGCCGGAAACGACCCTTGACGATGAGGCGATGGGCCAAACAGGCGAGCCAATGGCGCGCCACAGATGGGATTCGCAGTACAGACGCGGCATCTGTATAACATCCACACGTCATTCATGGCACGACATACGCATCCGTCTTCATTTTTCATATATTTGCAAGATGCGCCTATGCCCCTCCACAGACCCCTTGGAATGCATCATGACCGTTGTTTCTCGCTTTGCTGCATTGGTAGCGCTTTTGGCGCTGCTACTTACTGGATGCGCCCCGCGTCCGGTGACCGATGAAGACACCGATTCGTCCTCCGAGCCCACCTCCGACATCGAAGAGGCGGTCGAATCCGCCGAGGAGATGGACGGACTCTTCACCGTCTACCGCGATACGACCGACGGCTCGCTTCAGATGCTCATCCGTGAGGATCAGCTCGATAGTGAGTATGTCTACTTCACCTTCACCGAAGACGGCGCGCCCGTGGCCGGACACTTTCGCGGGCAGTTTCGGGATAATGAGGTGTTTCGCCTGAAGCGCTACTACGACCGCATCGAGTTCGAGCAGGTGAATACCTCGTTCTACTTCGACCCGAGCAATCCCCTGAGCCGCGCCGCCGATGCCAACATCAGTCCCGCGCGTCTGGCCTCGCAAGAGATTGTGGCCCAGGACACCACCGATGGCGGGCGCTATCTGATTAGCGCTGACGAACTGTTCTTGACTGAGGCGCTGCATCAGGTCAAGCCGACCCCGTCGCCCCAGCAGCCGCCCACGGCTTTTTCGCTGGGCAATCTGAACGGTGATAAGACGCGGTACGCGGATATCCGTAACTACCCGGAAAACACGGACTTCATCGTCAACTATGTCTACGACAACCCGCAGCCCCTGTCGGGCGGGGGCAATGCCGTGACCGATGCGCGCTCGGTGGGTATTACCGTGCAGCACAGCCTCATCGAGATGCCCGAGACCGACTACACACCCCGGTTCGACGATCCGCGTGTAGGCTACTTCATGCAGCAGGTCGACAACCAGACCTCCACAAGCGCCACGCCGTACCGCGACCTCATTAACCGGTGGCATCTCGAAAAAGCGGATCCAGAGGCGGAGCTCTCCGAGCCGGTCGAACCCATCGTATGGTGGATCGAAAACACCACGCCCGAAGAGATTCGTCCGGTGATTCGCGAGGCCACGCTCGCCTGGAACGAGGCGTTCGAAGCGGCGGGCTTTGAGAACGCGATCGAAGTGAAGGTGCAGCCCGATAGTGCCGACTGGGACGCGGGCGATATCCGCTACAACGTGCTGCGGTGGACGTCCTCGCCCACGCCTCCGTTTGGCGGCTACGGTCCCAGCTTCGTGAACCCACACACCGGGCAGATCATCGGCTCCGACATCATGCTGGAGTTTGTGTACCTGACCAACCGCCTCCGCCAGCAGGATGTGTTTGATGCCGCCGCGCTCCCCGACTGGGCGCAGCAGTCGCTTGCTGAGATGCAGGCCCACACGCCCGAATCGGCCTCTGCCAATCACGCCGGATGCGCGTTGGGCACGACCATGCAACAGAATCTGCTGACCGGCTTGCAGGTGTTGCAGGCGCAGAATGCCTCTGAAATCGAGGTCACCGAATACGTGGAGCAGGGCCTCTACTACCTGATTCTGCACGAGGTGGGCCACACGCTCGGCCTCAACCACAACATGCAGGCGCACAACCTGCTCTCGCCCGACGAGCTGCAAGATCCCGAGGTTATTGCCGAGCAGGGACTGATCGGCTCGGTGATGGACTATCCGGCCGTGCATCTGACCGACGACACGGACGAGCAGGAGACGTTCTTCATCGACCGTCCGGGTGCGTATGACACCTGGGCCATCGAGTTTGGATACGACCCGGATCTCAACGACGAGAATCAGATGCAGGCGCACCTGAACCGCTCCACGGAGCCGGAACTGGCCTTTGGCAACGACGCCGACGACATGCGGAGTCCGGGCAAGGGCATCGACCCGCGCGTGATGATTAACACGATCTCCAGCGACCCGGTTGAGTACGCGGAGGGCCGCTTCGATATCCTGTCGGAGACGATGACCGAGCTGCTCGACAAGTACGATGAGTCGGGCGACTCGTATGAGCCACTCCGCAACGCGTATCTGGTCCTCACCGGCGAGATGGGCAACATGGTGAACTCGGCCTCGCGCTTCATCGGCGGGGTGTACCGCGAACGCGCCATGATCGACCAGCCGGGCGCCACGCAGCCGTTCACACCCGTGCCGCGCGCCGAGCAAGAGGCCGCGCTTGAACTGCTGCGCACGCACCTGTTCGCACCGGATGCGTTCGACATCCCGAACGAGATCTACAACCACCTGCAGCAGCAGCGCCGTGGATTTGACTTCTTCGGCACGACTGAAGACCCGAAGATCCACGCCCGCGCGCTCGGCATGCAGCGGATGGTGCTGGCACACATTCTGCACCCCACCGTGCTCACGCGGATGACGGATGCGCGCCTCTACGGCAACGAGTATCCGCTCGCCGAGTACATGGACGACCTCACAATGGCCATCTTCGAAGCCGACGCGGATGGCGATGTGAACACGTTCCGCCAGAACCTGCAGGTGGAGTACGTGCAGGCGCTCTCCAGTGTGCTGGATGAGGAGGAGAACGACAGCTACGACTACGTGGCGCGCTCGGCCGCCCTGCGTAGCTTGCAGCAGATCAACGACATGATCGACGGCAAGACCGGCATCAACGCCGAAACCGAAGCCCACACCGCGCACCTGCAACACCTGATCGACGAGGTGCTGGAGAGCTAATCTGCTTCTATCGGTTCAAGCAGTGCAGCGCCCGCTTTTCTCTTCGGAGGAAGGCGGGCGTTTTGTTGTTGCGGGGGCATTGAAGTCGCCGGGCATGCGAGCGATGCCCGGCTATAGGGAAGCCTCCGCGTAAAGTCATCCCGGCCTCCGAGCCGGGATCCAGGACCTGCACCAAAGATGGTGTCCGACATCCCCCTTAATCCCCCTTCAAAAAAGGGGGAGACAAATGGAGGAGCACTGACTCAATCGCTCCCCTGGAGAGGGGAGCTGTCGCACCTGAGCAGTCAAAAAAAGCTTTACGCTCGTCGCAAGGCTCTGCCTTGTGACGCTCTCGTTGAGGGGCTCCGCCCCGTTTCGGTTGTCGGGGATGTAGCGAAGCCCTGGTAGACGCAGGAGCGTTGACGCCAGGAGAAAAGGGTGCGGTGCCACACGTGCAGGGCTGGCATTGAGATCCTTCCGCCGGGAGCGTCAGGATGACTTGGGAGCGCGAACAACAGCTCGGCATTGTGAGGCGCTCCCTCCTCTGTCGTCATGCTGAACGCAGTGAAGCATCTCAGGATGACCTGTTGAGAAGCAATGCCGCCACGCTTGCAAAGGGGAGCCCGGTATGGGGAGACTTGTACCAACCGTGCAGGACAGGCCATAGGCATCCGACTCGAGGTTTCTCTTAGCCCGAAGCATTAGGGAGTGGTCGAAGATGCCGGGAGCGTGCCACCTGTGCGAGGTAGGCGTTGAGATCCTTCCTCCCCGACGGTCGTCGTGGGTCAGGATGACGTTGGGGGGTAAGGTAAAGCAGCAAACCCCAAATCGCTCCCCTCTCCAGGGGAGCGGCTTCGGGTAGCGCGCTTGCACCTGTTTCTTCCTGCGCTAAACACGTACCCCTTCAGAGAAGGGGGAGACAAATGGAGGAGCACTGACTCAATTGCTCCCCTGGAGAGGGGAGCTGTCGCGCAGCGACTGAGGGGTGGATGCGCATGTGACGCCCGAGATGGGCACGTCCCGACCACTACAGGGCGCCGGAGACGCCGCCCGGGATATCCGCTTCGCTCCTGATCCCGGGCTAAGGGTTCTTTGCTTTACGCTCGTCGCAAGGCTCTGCCTTGTGACGCACTTTTTAGGGGCTCTGCCCCGTCTGGATTCGCGACATGCTCCTCCGTTACTGAAGCGAACGAATACGCTTTGGAAGACGTACCGTCTCTGTAAACATGGTACTCCACACGACCCAGACACCCCATGGCTACCATTGCCCATCGCATAGAAGTTGACCCTGAGGTGCATCACGGCAAGCCCGTCATTGCAGGCACCCGGGTTCCTGTTCACATGGTGCTTGGTCTCTTGGGAGAAGGGCTCTCCATCAGCGAGATCATCGACGAGTACTATGATCACATCACACGCGAGGATGTCTTAGCGTGTATCCGGTACGCCCATACCGTTGTGCAAGAGGAAGAGGTCTATGCCAGATCCGAGCCCGCCAGAAAGTGAGGAATCGAACCAGGAACCGCTGTTTATCGCGGATGAATGCACATTTGCGCAGACCGTTCGCATGATGCGAGCGGCAGGATGCACGGTGCATCGTGTTCAAGATCTCGGTATGGCGGGCGCACCGGATGCTGAGGTCTACCAGACGGCCTTGGGTAAAGAAGCTGTTCTGGTGACGACCGATCGAGGCTTTGGTGATATCCGTTCGTATCCTCCCTCATCCCATCATGGGATCATCGTACTCCATGTATCTCCTGACCCCGGGCAGGTCCGCGCTGTGCACCGAACGCTGGCGATGTTGCTACAAACGGAGACCTCGTTTGCCGGAACGCTCTTCACCGTCGATGAGAAAAAGTACAGGAAGCGCAAGCAACCCTGACAGTGGTCGGCAGGACACACGCCGGAGACGCAAGCGGGCCCCAGCTATCGGAGGGCCCTCTCAATCAAGTCATCTCGGACGTGATCCGGGATCCACCGCTCTCCGCCGAAGGCCGGTGCCACACATGCAGGGCTGGCGTTGAGATCCTTCCGCCGGGGGCGTCAGGATGACGTTGGGGTGTAAGGTAAAGCAGCAAACCCCAAATCGCTCCCCTGGAGAGGGGAGCTGTCGCGCAGCGACTGAGGGGTGGATGTGCGTGTGATGCCCGAGATGGGCACATCCGGCTAAGGTTTACTTGCTCTACGCTCGTCGCAAGGCTCTGCCTTGTGACGCACTTTTTAGGGGCTCTGCCCCGTTTGGGATGCCTGTAGATCCATCGGACGGTGATTAGCATGATGCATGACAAACGCAAACGGGGACCTGGAACAGATACCGCCGGAGACGCAAGCGGGCCCCAGCTATGGGAGGGCCCTCTCAATCAAGTCATCTCGGATGTGACCCGGGATCCACCGCTCTCCGCCGAAGGCCGGTGCCACACATGC
>NZ_JAWOAR010000060.1:0-31659 GCF_046498435.1 Longimonas sp.
AGATCTTTCTGCGCCGCGGCATGGGCGTTGCCCGCCTTCTCTTTCGCCAGCTTGGCTTCCTCCAGCGCCGTAGTTAAGGTGGCAAGCTCGTCCTCCAGCGCGGCCTGCTTGGCCTCCAATGTCTCAACCGAGTCAATGCCCTCAGGTACGCGCTCGGTCAAGTCCTCCACGCGAGCCGTTGCCTGCTCGTACGTGCTCTTCGCCTCGCGCACTGCTTCTTGCTTTGTCTGCAGCGCGTCGCGTTTGGATTCGAGCTCCTCGTTGGTCGCATCCAGATCGGCCGTTGCGTTTTTGACCATCGACTGGGCCGTCTGGGCAGACGTGAGGGCCTCTTTTGCCTCCTGATGCTTCGCCTCAATCTCGGAAACGGTGTGCTCGGTGAGGGCCGCGTCCGTATCCTGAAGCGTTTCGATGGCGCTCGCATGCTTGTCCACTGCGCGTTGAGCCTGCGCCCGGGTCTGCTGCGCATCGTGTAGCTCCGATGCAGCTTTGTCGAGCGCCGTCCGAGCCTTGTCGAGCGCCTCGGCATCGGGCACGTCATGCATGTCGTCGGCGGGGGCGGGATGCGTGGTAGCGCCGCACACCGGACACGGATCGCCGTCTTCCAGCCGCGATGCCAGTACGCTGGCGTAGCCCTCGTCGCGCGACTGCTCCAGCATGCGTACGAGCTTCTTCCTGGCATCGCGCGCTGATTCGCGTTCCTTGACGCGTTCCTGGGCCTCCGCAAGCTCCGACTCAGCTTCCTGGAGCTGTTCACGTAGTTCTTGAAGTTGCTTGCTCTGCTCCAGCCGCTTCGTCCACGTATCCACCGCCGCCGTGCGTTTGGCCACAGTCTGCGCCTCCTCCTTGTGCTTGTTGATTACCGACTGGGCCTGCTCGGCATCCGAGTCCATCTGCTCAATCTCCGATTGCAGGGCCTCGCGCTCCTGCTGGGCCGCCTCGTATGTTTTCTGAGCGGATGCGGCAGTGTCCTTTGCTTTAGCAAGCGCCTTCGCATCCGAGCGAGCCTCCTTCAAGGTGCGTATCTCATTCGTTAGCGCCGCACGTTCGTCGCTGCGGTCCTGCTCGGTCGCCAGCTCCGATTGGGCATCGTTGAGAGCTTCCTTTGCAGCATCGTACTTCTTCTTCGCCTCCTGAAGGGCCTCCTGGGCGTCTGTGCGCTCGGCATCGCGCTCCTGCATGCGCTCTTCGGCGCTTGTGATGCGCTGCGCCCGCTCGGCAGCCTCCGCGCGAGCCCTGCGTTTGGCCTGAGCCTCCTGCTCCGATTTCAGGAGATCGACGGTTTCCTGCGCTTCTTCCACTGCATCCAGCCGCTGCTGCTGATCGCGGGCGGTCTGCAGGGCCTCGGTCGCGCTGTTGAGCTTGGACTTGGCCGTCTCGCGCGCCTCGGTGGCGTCTTCCAGCGCTGCAGCGCGCTCATCGCGCAGGGCGCGCAGTTCATCAGCGGTGTCGGTGTCGTGCTGGCTCAAGAGCGCGTTGCGCTGGCTGAGCAGCTCTTTCGCTTCCTCCTGGGCTTCGCTGTGCATGGCCTTGAGCTCGGCCTCCAGATCAGCAAACCGCTGCGTATCAAACAGAATCTTGAGGATGTCTTCGCGATCGCTGGAGCTGGCCGAAAGGAATGCGCGGAATTGCCCCTGCGGCAGCAGCGCTACCTGACGAAACTGCGCGGCCCGCAAGCCCAGTAGATCTTCGATGCGATCCGTCACGTCGCGTTTTCCCTCCGCAAGAAGACGGCCCTCGGCCTCCGTGTCGGCGTTCGCCACGGCATCGGTGCGGTCCCACAGCCAGGCATCGGGGCCGCGCGTGGTGGTGCCGCTGCCGCGCTTCTTGGCCAGCTCCATCTTCGGACGCCGCTGCACACGGTAGTGCGTCTGGCCCAGCCGAAAGTCGAGCGTTACAACGGTGGGATCGTTGGGCGTGGCGTACTGACTGCGCAAATCGGTCGCATCACGCTCGGCGCCCGAGGATTCAGCGTACAGGGCGTAGCAGATTGCATCCAGCACAAACGATTTGCCGGCGCCGGTGGGCCCGTGAATTAGAAAGAGCTGGTGACCCGCAAACGCTGAAAAGTCAATGGCTTCCTCGCTGGCGTACGGGCCGAATTGGGCGAACTGGAGGTGTTCAAGCGTCATGGGTGTGGGAAGGGGTGGTGATAGATGGCAGTTCAGTGCGCTGGGCATGCAGGTTCTCCGTGCGTGTCTACCCCCTGGATGAGAGCCAGTGTTCAGGGCAGTCGCGCTGTCTGGACGAATGCCGTGCCTTGCATGAGGGACGCAGGAGCGTCCCTGCGATGTGGAAGAGGCGAACGGGGGACCGTTCGCCCCAGGTCAACATTTTTAGGTTTATCGCTCAGGAGCAGGTTACGCGTTGCGCCGGTTCTGTTCGACGCGTTCGAGAGCCGTTTCCAGCAGCGGTTCGTCGTCTTGGTTGAAGGCGGTACCGGTAGCGTAGCGGTAGAACTCGCGGAAGACATCGGCAGGGGTGTCAGTATCGCTGGGCGGCACGAGGTCGTCATCGGCGTCAAGTTCTACGCGCGGAAACGCAACGTGCAGGCAGTTCGGATACACCTCGCGCAGCCGGGCCATGGCATCGGTCACCGGTCCGCGATTAGTGAGCGTGATCTGCACGTAGTCGTTGGCGTTGGGGTCGGAAGCGCCGCGGTCGAGCACGTCGCGGAATGCGCCCTCAATGCATCGCAGATCGCGCGGCGGCTCAAAGGGCACAGCCTCCACCGTGCAGGCACCGTCCGCATCCATATCAACGACGTAGAACGACTTGGTGTGATTGTGCTCGCTGAAGGAGTACTTCATGGGCGATCCGGCATAGCGGATGTGCGTGCCCCCAGCCTCCTGCCGCTGATGCAGGTGCCCGAGCGCAACGTAGTCGAATCCGTCGAACAGATCAGTCGGCACGGTTTCGGCGCCGCCCACCAGCGTGCGCTCGGAGTCGCCCACGGTGCCGCGCTGGGCGAAGATGTGCGCCACGGCAATCGACCGTGCATCCGCCGGGATCTGTGGACGCAGGTGGTCGAGTTGGGCGGATACAACGGCTTCGTGCGAGCGGATGGGATCGTCGGTGTCGAATTCCTGGCGGGCCTGGGCCGGTTGCGCGTAGGGAAGCCCAGCAACGTAGACCGGACCGTGCGCATCCTCAAGCACAATAGGATCCGTACGCGGATTGCAGAGCACGTGCAGGCCCTGGCGTTCGAGAATATTAGAGCCAAATTCGAGGCGGTCGGGGCTGTCGTGGTTCCCTGCAATCAGGATGACGGGCAGCCCCGCCCCCACCACAAGGCGCGAGAGAATGTCGTCGAGCACCTCTACGGCATCAGAGGGCGGGACGGCGCGGTCGTAGATGTCGCCTGCCACGATGACGGCGTCGGGCTTGTAGGTGTCGGCGGCTTCTACGAACTGGCCGAGTATCTTCTTTTGGTCTTCGGTCAGATGCTCTTTATGGAGAAGGCGGCCCAGGTGCCAGTCGGCGGTGTGTAGGAAGCGCATGAGATAGGGATGGATGAAAGGGTGAATGTAGGGAGGAGTTAGAGGAGCACGGCAAAGGCGTCGTCAAAGGCATCGGCGCGGGTCCTCCAGTCGAACGGGTCCGGAATCTCGTGCAGGGTGCGGGGCGGCAGCGGACGTGCGCTCCCGTCAAGGAGGGCCGTGCACAGCGCAACGGCGTCGTTGGGGGTGTCGTAGAGCGTGGGCGCGTGCAGCAACGGGTCGTGCAGCCGGTCGGGGATAAGCTCGGGGTAGCTTAGCCGATTCGGCAGCACCGGATGGCATCCACAGCGCACCGCTTCCATGACGGCAAGACCGAAGAACTCGTGACGGGCGGTGGATACCACGATATCGGCCCGATGCAGCAGTTCGGTGTAGACATCGGCATCTTCGACAAAGCCCATATGCAGAAGTCGATCAGCAAAACGCGTGCGAATGGTGTCGAGTGCATCCGGTGTTCGCCCGGCCGCGCGTCCTGTGATAATGAGGTGGAAGTCAACCCCGGACGAATCGAGTCCGACGAGCAGGTTCAGCAGACCCTTGGGGTTTTTATCGAACGCCCAGCGCTGATTCCACAGCAGCACGGGCGGGTTGTTGGCGGGGCGGGCGTGGGGCGTGCCGAGTTGCTGCAGATTCATGCCCAGGGGCACCACCTGGCTCCGATCGTCAATGGCCTGCACCGTAGCAGACGGCGGCGGGTCCGGAAAGCGCTGCAAGAATTCGGGGAGCGCCTCCAAAAAATCGGACCGATGGAAGTCCGAATTGAACCAGCACGCATCGGCAGACAGCGCCGAACGGTAGTTCAGCAGCGCATAGGTGCGCGGGGCTTTGCTTCCCTTCGGACGCGGATAGGTGAGCTGGTTCTCGTGGAAGTAGAGCACGACGGGCACCTCCGCCAGCACCGGGCGCATCAGTGCCAGGAAGGAGGGCAGGTCGAGCATATCTGATGCAAAGACGACATCGGGCGGGCCGTGCAGGGTGATCTGGCGGCGTGCCTGTTCACTCAGCGGCACAGCAGCGGCATCCATGCGCCAGCGCCAGTGGCGTCCGGGCAGGGTGCACATCGTATACGTATGGCCGGAGTGCATGCGGAGGCCATCCAGAAAGCGACGATGCGAACCTCCGTACCACGGTTCTACGACCAGGATATGCATGTGCGTGCACCATCAAGAAATGGGCGGGGGAGAGCAACGTTGCGAACGGCCCTTCAACGGGGCATAGCAATTCGCATCCCCCAAACAACGACCTAAAAACGAGTTAGCCCGAGGTGGAGAGACGGTTAGCAAGCGCTTCGTCCTCTTCTTTAGTGGCGGGGCGCACAATGGCAATGGCCCGCACCTGGAGCGCCTCGCGCAGCTTCGGGTCGCGCACCTCTTCGGGAGTAATAAACTCTTCTTCACCCGGCCCAATCGTAATCATGCGTGATGCCATAGCAACCTGTTCGGTCGAAGAGCCGGTATTCTTAATCAGCATACCGCGGCGGTCACGATCAGCCATAGGAACAAGGCAGACGTTTCGAAAAAGGATAGCGGAGCCCGTGGGTGGACTTTTATACAGTTGTATTATACCATACAGAAGAGGCAGCTGCACATGCAACCGACGAATAATTGCGTAATTGGATGCGCAGGGCCATGTACGTTTCACCACGTGATCTGAGCTATGCTGTCGTGGACGCACCACATTGGAAAAGGGCTGTTGCGCGTGTTGTATCCGCCCTGCTGTATGGACTGTGGCGTGCGCACGGCTTCGCCCGCGGTGCCGCTGTGTACCGACTGCGTGGCCGGTATTGAGCAAGCCACGCCAGAAAGCGTAGCGGATCGGTTGTCGCGCCTTGCGGAAGCCAAAGCTCTGGCCGATGCCCGCAGTCTGTGGGTGTTTGACGCACAGGGTGCGTTGCAGTCGGTGCAGCATGCGCTTAAATACCAGAACCAGGCGCATATTGGCCACACGCTGGGCCGCTGGATGGCCGACATTGTGCCAGCTACCTGGCAGCCGGATGGCTTTGTGCCGGTACCGCTACACCGCACGCGGTGGCTGGAGCGCGGCTACAACCAGAGCGAAGCGCTGACCACCGGGCTGGAAGAAGCCACCGGTATTCCCTCACGGACCGATGTGTTGGCTCGCGTGCACCCTACCGCGTCGCAGACCGGACTGCCACGCCGCGACCGATGGGCGAACGTGGCACAGGCGTTTCAGGCGGTAGATCCGACTTCCGTGGCCGACCGTACCTGGGTTGTGGTCGACGACGTGCTCACCACTGGCTCTACCGCTGCAGCAGCTGCCCATGCTCTTCTCGACGCTGGAGCTGCCCGCATCTATCTGTGCACGCTCGCCATCGCCCGAACGTGAGGTGACGTATTTGGGGCAGTTGTCTTAGAGCAAAATGCCAGCAACAAAAAAAGCACGCAAGGGCTCTCCTTCTCAGGAAAGCATCCTTGCGTGCAAATATGAGATACGAGACTTGTTGTCGCTCTCAAAAAGACGTATACCGTTCGCAATTCTTAATCATCCGCTGCGGCTACGCCACGCGTCCAGCACTTCCTCCAAAATCTGACGGTTCACCTCATCAGAGACACCGTCGGATCCCGACACACCAGACACCAAATCGCTGGGCGGATTCCCATTCAATCGGTGCAGGGTGACGTTGCGCCGCGGATCTGTCACCACGTTCTCAAACGTCAGTACATCTCCATATGTCATGGTCTCCTGCTGATTAATATAACTTGTATTTACCTCGCCCGTGCTTATAAGCGACTCAATAAGCTGTTGGTCTTCGATGCGCCCCACTTCGCGAGGAGTCCCCTGGCTATCTCGGATTGATATTACAATCTCCGATATGTCTTGCACAGGTCCACGGCGCGTTGTCCGGAGGTCATACCCCAAGATAATTTCGTTTACGTTTTCAAGAGCGCCCCGTACAAGCCCATCGAAGTGTCGATGATTACTGATAGTATCGTACATATCACTCATCGGCATCTCTTCAGGTTCGTCCCCATCAGCATAGTCTTGAGCGACCATGATCTCGATGTCCTCATCGCGCATCCGTTGAAACAAGCCATCGAGGGCTTCCTTCACGAGATCATTGTTTTCGAAGCTGATGGTTATCCCCTCTGATTCTTCCGCCTCGGCATCGGCCTCTTCAATCTCCGAACTGGACGCTGACGCATCCGCCGACATTGGAACGATCAACTGCACGTTCGAAGACCACTGCGCGTTACTGTCAGCAGTCACGTAAAGTGAGGCGAGGGAAAACACCAGTAAGACCGCGAGTAACTTTCTTATCTTAGACATTGTTGGCATGCTGGTATTACGATTGTTGGAGACGTATGTATGCAACTTCATGGCTGCGCTCTGATTCGCCGGGGGAATTGAACCCAACGTTTCGTGACTACTGCGTTTCAACCGAGTGTTTTTGCTCTCACGGTGTGATGTAAGCATCTGTCGTATTGGTCTCATCGGGAAAGGGTCGCAAGGATAGGTATCGGACGAAATCCTTCGACTACAACTACCGGCAAGGCTCGTGCCATACACGTCATCTGCATGTCTGATGGACCGTACAGACTCGCTAAAGCGTCCTCATCCTTGATTTCCCACTCTGCCATGAGGTTTCATGAGGCTTCCCATGTATCTTGCCCAATACACCACGAAGGTTTGATGTACGATAAAGTGCGCAGTCTTGACCGATGTCCGTAGACTACAGACGGATGTTGAAGGAGGAAGTCAGCCGTGAAAGCTCAATTTCGTCACGAATCGCCTGACCAGCATGGTTCTGACGATACATACCGGTGATGCGTATCCGAATCGGTGTCCCTGGTGAGATTCCGCGGTTATTTAGTCCGTTAGTCATGTCAAGAACCCCTGTACTTGGATCAAGGGTGTACTCATTTGCATCGAAATCGCGGTAGCCAATGCCTTCTTGATAGCTGACTTCCACATCGTCAACAAAGTAGTTGGCGTCGTCGCTGTACCGGCTCTCAAACTCCGGGTCCGGCTCTACCTCAATTTCAACGCGCCCTGTTCCTTGCAAGCTTTCCCCAGCTTCGAGCGTGGGGCCATCTGCCTGTGCAAGGCTAACTGTTGGATTCGGCGGCGTGATTATACCGAAAGACTGACTTCCAAGCGAAACGTCCTCTTCCTCTTCTCGCATCAGATAGGCTGACACCTCAACCGACTCTTGGTCACCAGAGGGACTGAGCGTGAGGGTCCGGTCTGTTCCTTCGGTAGATTGCCCTCCGGATTCCAAACGTAGTGGCTCATTTTCCAAGCCTGGCACCTGGATGCGCACCTCATTCCGCACGTTGCTGTACAGGGCATCGGCTGCAACCGTCTGTGCAAGAACTTGTGGGCGGTTCACAACGAAGCTTCCCTGCACCTCTTCCTCCACTTCTTGCTCTTCAACGTTTTTGTACACCAGGGTCGCACTGTACTCAATCTCTGCCTGATCTTCTCCTTCTTCAAGGAGACCACCGGTATCCATCTGTATTACCGAGCGCGTAACACCATCACTGTCCTCAATCTCCTCTACGCTGAGCCGTTCATCGTCAACACGTATATCGTACTCTGTTGGTGCGGCGGCCAAGTATGCTCCTGCCTCATGTGTCTGTCCGAGGATCATGTTGTCCTGCCCAACTACCAGTGACTCAATGCTCTGGAAGTACGGCGTACTGGAATCAATGTCGAACGTGCTGAATGCGTAAAGCAGAATCGGCAAGTACAGGGCCAGCATAATCTGGTACCTGAGTGTTTTGATTCTGATTGTTGCGTCTTTCATAGTAGAGTACTGAAAGAGTATGTTATATGTAGAGCGGAGAATACTGGAAGCAATCCGCCTTTTACAACTCCAAAGAAGGATCACTGACTGCCTATGTCAGCCTGTTGTCTTATCCCCCCAAACCGGCATAGGAAAAAAACAGAGCCCATGATTGTTTTTATATGGGCCAGTTTGTACTACGCAAAGGGGCGCACAAGCTGAAAAGCCTGACTTTCGTGCTTCTTAAGCCGGTTCAGCTGGGGGTTACCAGGGCTGATCAGGACTTGCCATTGCCTCCTTGTGTATTAAACATGCGGAACCGCGAAAGCATCTCGTCGAGGTCACTACGCATTTCTTCGACGGTAGAGCCAGCTCCTTCCATCTCATTACCAAGCGTACGCATTCCTTCACCAAGTCGGCTCGCATCTTCGGCGAGTTCGCCACTGGCAACCTCCGAGAGCTTTGTCCGCATGTCTTTAACAGCAACACGCGCACGCTTCATCTCACCTGCCATGTCGTGGATTTCGCCTCCGAACTGCTTAATCTCTTTTCCAAGAGCGCTCATCATGACGTTGAGGTCATCATTGACTTTCTTTTCCATCATTTTGCGGGCGGAGGCACTTGGAGCAGGTCCTTGTGCGGCCTGAACGACAGCGGCTCCTCCAGCAGCGCTGGAAGATGCTCCTTCTTCCGTCTCCTCAGGAGGCTCCATGAAAAATGCCTGGACGAGTTCAAGCATACCCATGATGATAAACGCGCCTGCCTCCCCAAGGAAACCAATGATCATGAAGTCATCAGCGTAGGGAGCTGCCATCGGATCATCCCATATCTTAAAGAAGACGCCGAGGATTGCCGCAGCCCCAAAGATACCAATGAAGAATCCGAGCACCTTGGTTGTAAGTTCAAGGATATACTCTTTCCGACTACTGGAAGCCATAATACTGAATGCTGTTAGTGAATGCTATGCTGTATGTGGTGCCTCTACGGCTACACAGCGGGTTCACCCCCCTTTGCATACCGATCGAAGCTGTTTTCGGGTCGAAGCTGTGTTTTCGGGTTGCGACGGTTACATCTGTTGTGCTTAACAGATGCTGCCACAGGAGCATTTCCTAAGACTATTAGGATGCTGCCAAAAGTTATTAGAGAATCACTATTCCTGGAATGGAGGCTCATCTTCGGGATCAGGAAGCTCTTGAGGTTCCTCTTCTTCAGACTCTTCTTCTTCGGGATCAGGAAGCTCAATCTCTACATCATCATCTTCCTCTTCCTGCTCAGGTTCATTGCTGCTTTCTGGCAGCGAGTCAAAGATATCACCTGATGAGCCGTCTCCATCTACCTGTGTGACATCTGCTGCACACCGAAAGCCAATTTCCTGGCTGCCCTGGTCTTGGGGATGGCTGTCACGAACCCCCACGCCTATATCAAACGAATTAGATCTCCACGAGCCCCCTCGGATGATACGCTCATCTTCTGATTCATCAATGAACGGTGCAGGATCCGAATCGCCTTGCTCATAATGGTCGTAGGTTGAGCTATACGAATCTTCGATCCATTCGGCCGCATTTCCTGCGATGTCGTGAATCCCCCAACGGTTAGGCGGAAACGATCCAACAGGAGCCGTGCGAGAATACCCCGTAGCAGCGGGGTTTCCTTCCGGACTAAAGTTTGCCAGGTAGCGGCCTCTACCGTCAGTAGCTCGGAAGCCACGCCACGGATAAACAGCACCTATCTGACCTGCACGTGCTGCATATTCCCACTCTGCCTCAGTTGGGAGGCGACGCGACCCATTCCACTCGCAGAAGCGTTGTGCATTCTCCCACGTAACTGCCAAAACCGGGTGGTCCTGAAACTGCGACTGCGTCAGATAGCCAACCATTGCCTCTTCATCCCCCCCCCATGCTTCTACGTCAGGCAGGAGGCTTCTATCTCCTTCATCCTGCACAAACTCAAGATACTCTCGATTTGTCACTTCAAAGCGGTCGATGTAGTAGCTCGTCATGGCAAGCACAACCCGACCTGCATTCTCGCGATCATGAACATCTTCATCGGTCAGCCCCATAATGAACGTTCCTGTTGGCAAGCGCACCATATCTCCGTAGGAGTCCTGGGGCTCTTCATCCACAACAGCCGACGAAGAGCGATCTGCATCCATGTTGTGATCGCTCACCTGTTC
Source organism: Longimonas sp. (assembly GCF_046498435.1). NCBI lineage: Bacteria > Pseudomonadati > Rhodothermota > Rhodothermia > Rhodothermales > Salisaetaceae > Longimonas > Longimonas sp. The sequence continues at coordinate 10,421 of NZ_JAWOAR010000060.1, forward strand.
CGGAAGTATATTGGGCAAGACAGGAGTAGAGTCCCCTGCAGCAGCACCTGACCAAACGATCACTCCAAGCGTCGAAAGCGCAAGCACGGGAAGCCAATATATCAGCCTGATCTTCTGTTTTTTCATGACCTTGAATTTGTAGGGTAAGAGTTTCTAATGGTGTTCCTCCGTCAGCGCAAAAAGATTACTCCTGTGGTTCTGATTCTGGTTCAGGAAACTCGAGATCGGGATCTTCCCCCTCTTCTTCCTCGGGCTCTACATCAGGAGCATCCGCCTCTGGAGGGCTTTCAACATCTTCTTCTTGCTGACCTTCGAGATCTTCTATATCAATTTGGCTCAACGTTGCGGCACAGCGGAAGCTTATCTCATCCCCTCCAATTGACGTTTGATCACGAACGCGCTCCACTGGAATATCGCGTGGGGCACGCTCGCGAACACCTACACCGATCTCGAACTCGCCCGAGCGCCAGGACCCACCTCGTATCGTACGCTGATCTTCCCGCGGGTTTGTGTGATGCGGATTTCGCTCTGCATGGCGTCCGTAGTCGCGCGTCCATGCATCATCTGTCCACTCATAGGCATTGCCGGCCATGTCGTAGAGTCCCCAACGGTTAGGCTCATAGGAACCAACAGGCTCCGGGTTTGACGAATTAAAGTTAGCGAGGGGTTCACCGTTACGCTCGGCGCTAAGTCCTGGCCATGGATAAGCAGCCCCGATTACCCCTCCGCGTGCAGCATATTCCCACTGTGCTTCGGTTGGCAGGCTGTGTCCTCGCCACTGACAATATGCTTCGGCCTGATCCCAGGTGGCATGCAAAACGGGGCTGTCGGACTCGCGCTCGAAGTATCGCTCCGCCTCTTCATCAGGCAAGGCAAGTTCGTTATTTTCACGCTCCTCCCCTGAAAGATCATCCAAGAACCGCTGATAGTCGGCGTTGGTCACCATGTAGCGGTCGATAAAGAACCCACTCATAGATATCCGCAGCCGGCCTGGGTCTTGGTCAATTTCGCTACGCGGATCTGTAGGACCAAGCAGGAAATTACCGCTTGGCAGACGGATCATGTCGCTGTGCTCATCAAACTCGAACACATCCTCATCTGGGTCCACTTCTTCGTCATAAGGGAGACGTCCGGGGTCTCCAAACTCTCCGTAGAAGCGTGCCACTTCCACCGTGCGGGGAAGCACAAGCGGCTCACTGGAAGCCAGTTCCTGCTTTGTGTAGGGAATATTGAAGTCGGTATCTGCTGGAGAAAAGCCCTCATCATCTGGACACGCCCCAAATGGACCGCATTCGGCATCACTTCCAGAGAGCGGCCCACTGCCTTCGTCCATCACCCCCTCCCCGGGTGGTTCACGCTCAATGCGATTGAGCCGGTACACAACTCCCAGAGACGGCATAAAGCTGGATACGAGATCTGGCTGCACGCGTCCCCCAGTGATTTCCTCGGTCCATGACCAGCGTCCTGTCATCTCGGCTTTAACACTCACGTTGTTTCCCACAGCGTAGTCGAGCCCCAAGCCCAGGGGAAATACGCCGCGTTCAGTGTCGTCACCAAAAATGAAGTTACCATACCCCGCGTACAGGTACGGACTTACGTTACTATCCAGTCCGAGCACGTGAAACTCAACACCGGCCTCGGCCGAAGTTAGATCTTGATACGTCAATCCTGCACGCAGTCGAGCTATGCTGTTCAAGTCAAGCATTAAGCCTCCAGAGATGGCAGGGTTGGTTCCGTCGAGATCCGACAGATTTGTTTCCTGCGATACGAGTGCACCGCCTGTCACAAACAGACGCTGCGAGAGCGCATCTGTTGGAAGGCATACAAGGACCGCGACCAACAAAGCCGTAACGGTGGAAAGTATACGCTTAATTTGCATGGTCTTTTTAGGTACGAAGGTCAAAAAGGCAGTCTGGGGATGTGCGCTATCCATTTTCAAACGGCATGTGTGGCAGCAGTGTCCTCCCCTTGTAGAATCCATTGCTCGTTTTTAAAGCAAACAAGGAAATACTTTAGATAGCTACACGAGCAGCTATTTCCTTACTAACGGAAATTAAAGCGATGGGTTACCCCCACGAACCCAACATAGTCGGGCCGCTTCACACCATCAATTCCGGTGTGCCCATCCAGGAAGTCGGAGGTTGGAACGCGGACGCCAATACGGAACGTGTCGAAGAATGACACTCCTGCCACGAACGAGGCCGTTACACGACTTCCCAGCGGATCAAACTTCTCACTCTCTTCTGGAAAGTTCGATGAGTACGACGGAGAAATCATAAACAGCGGTCCGCCGCCAAGAAATACCCGAAACAACCCTTGGCGGACGTACGGGACGTCGTAGTCAGCTGTGAAGTCCAGAGCTAACAGGTTGTTCGAAAACTCCAACGGCGAATCGCCTCCTGAAGTCGTGCTCCCCGAGATGCGGTTATACTGCAATTCGGCATTAAGCCCAAACTGCTGGAACGTCCCAAACCGGCGATCGGCGCGCACGAAGACGGCGGGGTTCGCAGCACTCACATACTTCAGAATGTTATTGTTCGGATTTCGACTCAGATCTCCTTGATATGTATTGATGCCCGCGCCAATCGTAAGGCCGTGCACAAACGGTGTGTCGCCGCCGTTGCTCCCGTCCTGTCCGTTGCCAACCTCTTCAAGCGGATCGTCAAACCCTTGCCCCATTGCGTGTGTGGGCATGAGAAGCAGTACCGCAAGGGCGGCAGTAATTGTAGCGAGTGCAGTGGTATGTAGTGTTTTGGTAGGCATGTACCCAACGCCGTAATAGTTTTAAGAATCGAGTGCTTCAGCTTTGTTCATCGCCTGGTTACCAGACACTTGCTGCTCCAATAGTACGCTTCAGCCGCTTAAGTGACAAACCAGTGATAGACGCATAATAAGAATTTTCCAAACAAGCGCTCTCGTGGGCTTTGCCGACTCAAGCCCTCACCAAGTCGAACCTCCTCCGAGTTCCGCTGTCTTTCACTGCGGCAACATGCGCACTGAGGCAAGATGAATCGTTAGTCACATCTGTCTCCCACAGAGCACACTACTACTTACATTAACCATTTTCAGATTGGTATGCAAAGTAACTTTGCGTACGACAATGGACTTGACCACGAAAAGGTAAATCTAATCGTGAAAAGAGCGTATCCAGGGAGAGCAAGGCAGATCATTGAGAGCAATTTGTGTGCATAACTTAGCACGCTGCTCACATAGGCTGTCTTTTTGTTTTATCCAAACAACCTTTTCCTAAAAGGCACGAGTGATTCAACCGTTCCACCAGTCTCGATCAAGCGAGCGGTACTGGATGGCCTCCGACACATGTTCGGGACGGATGGTAGCGGTGCTATTCAAGTCAGCGATGGTGCGCGCCACTTTTAACACGCGTGTGTACGCCCGAGCGCTCAACCCAAGTCGGTCGATTGCCATTTTTAACAGGGCTGTTCCCTCTTCATCCAGGGCACAATGTGTTTGCACCGATGGCGCATCCATCTGTGCATTAGCATGAAGTTGATGCCGTGATGCAAACCGCTTAGACTGCCTTTCCCGCGCCTGCACCACACGCTCTCGCACCTGTTTAGACCGCTCTATCGCTCCTGGGTCCGACTGTAACTCATCGAAGTCAACCGGAGCTACTTCTATATGGAGGTCAATGCGATCCATAAGCGGACCGCTGATCTTGCTCAGGTAACGCTGAATTTGGGATGGTCGACATACGCATTCGCGCTTCGGGTCGTTTAGATATCCACATGGACACGGGTTCATACTTGCAACGAGCATAAACCGCGCCGGATATGTGACGGTAGTGCGCGCTCGGCTAATGGTAATACGCCCTTCTTCGATAGGCTGCCGCATTACTTCAAGAACACGACGCTGAAACTCAGGCAACTCGTCCAGAAAGAGCACTCCGTTGTGGGCCAACGAAATCTCGCCGGGTGTGGGATTGGCTCCACCTCCACATAGCCCTGCATCGGAGATTGTATGATGCGGAGATCGGAAGGGACGTTTCGTGACCAGCCCTTTTCCAGGGTCAAGGGTTCCATGTACGGAGTATATTTTCGTTGTTTCAAGCGCTTCTGACGTTGACAGGGGGGGCAGTATGCCTGGAAGCCGCCGCGCAAGCATGGTTTTCCCCGATCCGGGCGGCCCAACCATGAGCACGTTATGTCCTCCGGCTGCTGCGACTTCCAGCGCCCGTTTTACATTCTCTTGTCCGCGTACATCGGCAAAGTCAGTCGGCTTTGTGTCGGCATTCTCTTGCGTGTGAGGCGCTTCATTTTCGTGTAGAGGCACACTTGTGGGTCCCTCGATCAAAAACTGAACGGCGTCTTCAATCGTTTCTACAGGGACCACCGAAATCCTGTCTACAACAGCGGCCTCACGGGCATTTTCTTTCGGCACGATTACATAATGACACCCTTTCGACTCAGCTTTAATTGCCATGGGTAACACGCCACGTACAGGACGTATGCTGCCGTCCAGGGCTAACTCGCCCATCATCCACGTAGTGCTAAGCCGTGAGCGATCAATCCGATCTGTGTATGCTGCCAGCAGTCCCACCGCCAATGGAAGATCGAAGGCTGCGCCTTCTTTCGGAACGTCGGCCGGTGCCAAGTTAATGGTAATGCGCCCGCGGGGCACCGGGAGGGCACTTGTCTTCAGCGCCGAAAGAATCCGGTCTCGGCTTTCGCGCACTGCGCCGTGCGGCAGCCCAACCACCGTGTATTTGGGAAGTCCCGAGTCAATATGTGTTTCAACTTCAATCGGCAGCGCATCTACCCCAATTGTGGTGCTGCTCCAAACACGACTTAGCATAATGATAACATACGGCATGATCACAAAACACGGCCTGGAGGGGTTCGACCCAATACACCACATTTCATAACGTTGGCCCGGTTATGCTACCCCGATCATGCCCCGATCATGCCCTCATGCTATAGCAGTCTGTCTGGATTTGCCTGCTCATTCACCCGCTATAAACGCAGCAATACGGTCATATTGGCGGCGGGCATCGTGGTATCCAATTTCGATGACACGCTCGATATACCCTCGTGCAAACAACAGTACGCTCATCCAGTCGGCGTGGCGCACCTCGCTAGACCCCGTTCCACCTACAACGTATCGGATGGTAGCAGGCAGTTCATTCACGTATTCGTGGGCAAAGGCACTCAAACTCACCGAAGGGCGAATCTGAAGCAGATCGATCACACGCTCGGCTTGTCCGTTTTGCACCGGCTGCTTTCGCACCAGCCTGTTGATACGCCGCAAGTTCTCTGCGTCTTGCTCCAGCGCATCGGTAAACACTGCATTAACAAGAACTCCCATCACCTGTGCCAATGGCGGATGGCCTCGCACAGAGGGCTCTCCCGCCTCTTTCTGACTCGGCTTGTAGCGGTTAGCAATCACCATGATGCGCGTGGCTCCCATGTTCACCGCAGGCGCTAAGGGAGCCATCAGTCGTACCCCACCATCCCCATACCAGGCCTCTCCAATACGCACCGGCGGGAACACCAATGGAAGCGCCGTTGAAGCCATCACATGCTCGACCGAAAGCTCCGTCTCGCGTCCCACACGATCGGGTCGCTCCCACTCGTCAAACTCGCAGCCCTGCACCCAGGTCACCGTTTGCCCAGTGGTGTAGCTCGTGGTTACCACCGCAACACCTTTGAGCCAGCCCGTGCGGATATTCTGATCAATGCCACGGAGCGTGTTGTCATGCGCAGCCATCTTCTCGCTCAGAAACGTGCGAAGCGGGCTGGGGTCGAGCACCCCCCGTTGGCGCATCGCCTCGGCAGTGCGCGACTCAGGGTTCCGGTCGGCAAAGAGTTGACGCATCACAGCAAACCCGGAGTTCACGTCGAACACTTTGTCGGCAGAGAGGTGCTGCCAGTTGTGCACGAGACTGTTGGTGGCTTGCCGGAAGGTGCCCACATGGTTGGCAAGATGCGTGGTGTTAATCGCACCGGCAGAGACGCCCGTAAGAACTGAAAACCGAAAGTCGGGGAATGCTTCTGCCATGTAGTGCAATACCCCTACCTGGTAGGCCGCTCGCGCCCCGCCGCCTCCTAACATAAGAGCAATTGTTGGACGCTCATCGCCATCTGCCGAGGCCGATGCAGCCTCCATATCCAACAGTGTATCGGGAAGAAAGCGGCGATACCATGTGGGCATAAGCAACAAAAACGGATAGAGTGAAGAAGACTATGGGTGCACCAAAACCAGATAGGCTATCACATGAAGACCTCAACACGAAAACAACATACCCGGTACGGTTCGTACACGGTAAAACAAGGGCAAATGCAGCGCACGCTCCCGAATCGCTGACCATCATGCTGTTCGGAGTAGACGGCCCTGTACGCACGCCCGTCCTAATTAGCTGCTTGATACTTTCATTGCTGCGTTCTCTGCTGCGCCTCCCTATGCCTGCATCTCCTCAACACGTACTTTTTCTGTTTATCGACGGCATTGGACTTGGGCCCAACCGCCCCTCTAACCCAATGGCTCAGCTTGGCGCGCACTGGGCCCGTCTGGCACAGCATCCTGGATGGACAGTTCAAACGCCGATTGTTGACACGCCCACGCATGTCTTTCATCCTGTCGATGCAACGCTGGCAATAGAAGGGCTTCCGCAAAGTGGTACCGGACAGGCCTCGCTCTTCAGCGGCATCAACTGTGCGCAGCGAGCTGGGCGGCACTACGGCCCGTTCCCGCACTCGTCGTCGAAACCGGTACTGGCCGCTCACAACCTGTTCCAGCGCGTGCAGCCTGGCCTCTCGCCTGGCGACTGTGCGTTTGCAAATGCCTATCCGCCAGTTTTTTTCAAAAAGCGGGCGCGCCGCAATCGGTGGACGGTCACGACGCTGTGCAGCCGACAAGCAGGGGTGCGGCTGCGCTCCACCGATGATGTTCGGCACAACCGAGCGCTTCCCGCCGACCTGGTAGGCCATGCCTGGCACAAACACCTGGACATTGCCATTCCGCAGCGGTCTGCCGCTCATGCCGGACGCGTATTGTACCGCATCATGCAGCAACATCGCTTAACGCTCTTTGAGTACTACGAAACCGACAAAGCCGGACATGGGCGTTCCGAGCTTTCCATCTCAACCATTTTACACCGGTTGGATGCACTGCTCGGAAGCTTCATTGATGCTTGTTCACTGGATACCGACCTTCTCCTTATATGCAGCGATCATGGCAACCTTGAAGCTCCGAATCAGAAGCCGCATACGCGTCACCCCGTGCCTTTAGTAGCCTATGGATGCGGGGCCCATGCCTTCCGCTCTGCCACCTCAATCACCGATGTAACCCCTGCCCTGTGCACACTTCTCGGCGGCTCGCTCTCTTCGCATCAGCCAACTCCGCAATAGATACGTGCTACAAAGACAGGCAGAGGTGCCAGGTCAGGGTCGTACAGCTATTCCCGCACAGCTACGCTATCGGCCCGCCCGCTTATGAGTTCTTCCACGAGTTCCTCGGCCTGATACACGCGGCGGAGCGCTTCAACAACGCCGCGGCTGTCCACCGCAATGGCACGGGCTTGCTCGGTCCGGTATAAGAACCGGTTGGGAAGCGCTTCATAATTGCTATCGAAGAGCACACCAACCAGCTCCAGATCAGCGTTCACAAGCGGAGAGCCCGAACTGCCCCCTGAAATATCGACGGTAGATACCAAATTCAGAGGCGTAGCGCGCAGCGTGCTGTCGGCCGAGGCATTCTGCCAGCGTTCGGGCAACTGAAACGCCTCGCCGTCCTGCTCATCGGCACGGGTATACAGCCCATCGAAGGTCGTGTAGGCGGGCACCGCCGTGGTGTCTACAGTATATCCCTGCACGTAACCGTCGCTAACTCGAAGCGTCGACGACGCATCAGGCGCAATGCGATCCGTTCCGAAGAGAGCCAGACGCGCAGTATTCAGTCGAGCATTGATCGACTGCTCCGACGCGCGAAAGTCTTGCAACTGCTCCACTACGCTAAAGTACAGCGGAGCTAAGCCCTCCACCAGACGAACCGAAGGATCGTTGCTGTCGCGATAGCCGCGGTTGTATATACGCTGTGCTCCGTCTTGCGACCGCAGGCGACTTTCTTCAGCCAACTCTTCGGCCCAGTCTTCGGGGGACTTCTCCTCGAACAGGCGCCGCATCGTCGGGTCGCTTTCCCCATATGCATCTCGGATATCGTTGAGACGCTGTGCAATTAAGGCCTGTTCGACCTGTAAGGGCCAGTCTTTAATCGAGTCTGCTTCGGTTCGGGCCTCACCAAGCTGTGTGGATGTGCCTTGGCTCCGATTAAGCTGATCCATGTAGTATCCGTACATCGCTCGCGTCAGCACTCGCGACCCGACCTGCGTATTTGCGAATCCGTTGAACGCGCGGGCCCGGCGCTCAATCGACGACCGGGCGCGCTGGAGCTGTGACATGTCGCGCGTAAGCCCCCCATAACGCTGCCGGAGCGTATCAACCGAACGGATGGAGTCTTGCAGTGCCCGCTCATTGGCAGTCCGACGCGCAATCAAGTAATCGTCGAGCCCTTCCAGCTGCCCCTGTAGACTCTTGTGCGTGTTTTTGAGTGAAAGCAACGTATTGCGCAGTGCGGGCCAGTCTGCAGCCGATCTCCCTGATTCGGCGAAAAACTGCTCCATCACCTCAATGCGTGGCTCCAGAAATGACAGCCGATCGGGAATGCCCTGCTCGCGCTCGTACTTTACCTGGCTCACGGTGGTTAGCCGGCTCGTCGTCCCTGGCGTACCAACGGCAAACACCGGCATGCGCTCCTCGCTTCCCGCCTCGTAGCTCCACTCGAAGTACCGTTCGGGCGTTACGGGCTCGTCGTTTTCATACACCCGGTAAAACGCCACGTCCATGTTGTAGCGGGGATACGTAAAGTTGTCCGTATCTCCTCCAAAGAACCCGACTTGCTGCTCGGGAGCCATAACCAGGCGCACATCGGCGTAACGGTGATAGGTGTACGCCTTGTACCGTGCTCCCTGGTAAAGCGCCTCCACGGCAACACGCAGATCCTCGTCTTCCTGCTCTGCTTCTTTGGTGAGGCGCTCCTCCAGTTGATTCACGCGCTCGGTGCGCACATACGAACGAAGCTGAGTTGCCCCGCGGTAGATTTCGTCGGTCACGTCGCGCACCTCAACCAACTGATCGACAAAGAGCTCAGGCGTGGGGCGCTCCGCATCGCGGGTAGATGCCACAAATCCTTGCGCAGTCAACGACTCTCCCTCTTCAGATACAGCTGTGATATGCTCACGCGCACAATGATGATTGGTTACCAGAAGCCCGGTGTTTGAGACGAAGCCGCCCGAACACGTATCACTAAAACGAAGTGCAGCATACTGCATGTGCTCACGCCACTCGGTTGTGGGACCTACCTCATAGGCTTCGCTGAAGTGGGTATCGGGCAAACGGTCGATGCTCCACATCTTGCCCAAATCAAAGGGCTGTGTCTGCACCGTATCGTATCCTGCCGGATACTCTGTTAACGGTAAGGTGGGGAGCTTTGCCTCAGTATCTGCTCCCTCCTCCGTCGACTCGGGGCGATCGGTAACAGATACCACGTCGTGCGGCGTGGAACACCCTGCTATTGCACCGCCTGCAAAGAGAGTCACTAAAAGCACGTACAGGGGCCATACAGGACCACGCATTGCAAAAAAAGAGTTCATATCACGTCTAATCAGCATCCATAGAGAAGTTTAACCGCTGCCTCTGCGTGCGTGGGAGGTCCGTGCTCGTTTCATGCGGCATTCTGTCGTGTAGCGTCCCCCGTGCAAGGAGGCACCGTAGCGCACTCCTTGACACACCGTAGCGCACTCCTTGACACGGTGCAGCCCCATCCAATAATTTGGGACGCAATCAACATGCCATGCATACGCAGGTGTGCTGCCAACGTTGTGACGTGTCGTCGTTACGGTGTGCAACGCACGGCTGGGGAGGCCAATCGCCTCACAACGATAGCCTTATCGTTAGCCCCTCATGAAGTCTGCGTTGGGCGGAACTCCCCAATTCGAGCGGGAATATAGGGCTTCTGCTTGCGAAAGTGGCGGAATTGGTAGACGCGCGAGGTTTAGGACCTCGTGCCCATTTGGGCGTGGGGGTTCGAGTCCCCCCTTTCGCACTGTTCTCTACGATGCAATATCCTGATCAGCACCCTACCTGATCAGCATCCTAATAGTTCGACGGTAAGCAACGCTAACTTCAACGTGTTGCCCGTACGCGCCTCGTTTCATTCCCACTCCGGTGTTCTGCCAAGAAACGATACCGCAATGCTGCAATCGGGCAATGCTGCAATCGGGCAATGCTGCAATCGGATTGAGAATCGCATATAGCATTCGCGTTGGCACAACACGAGCTTCCCTGCCGTGTCCTGACAATGCATAGTCCCTTCCCATGCAGCACTTCGCCAATGCACCCGTCTTCTACGCAAGGCGCTTTTGCGCCTACATGGCCTGTGATAATTGGGGAGCTTTTTTCATCTACTCGTTGTGCAGCCTACCCTGTATACCCAAAGAAACCGGCACTTATAGGCCGGTTTCTTTGGGTATACGTACTCATCACAACTTTTAAGGGCCGCCCCTGCATATGTACTCTTCTCAGCAAGAAGATAGGTGTATAGCAAGGACAGTTTACAGCACGACAAGCTTATGCCAACTCGCGGAGTTCGTCGATCCCCAGCTTCTTCTTGATCTTCTTGTACGTCTCCCAGTCAATGAGAACGGCGTAGGGATCATTGTTTTTCTGGATAAGCAGGCCGTTCTGCGTCTTCCGGACGTGGTCAATCAATTCGGACGTCTCGGATCGCAATTCTGTGATGGTGGCAATGGCATCGACGCCTTCAGTATTGTACATAAACTTCGCTGGTCTATTCGTGGATGATTCCGCTCTCATGCTGTACGTCGTATTCAGCGCGTGTCATGCAAAACGAAACACATGCCTACATTCGTACAACGCAAGACCGTTGTAACTTTTGAATGTCGTGTCTGTGACGAAATCATGGCACGATAGTTACTACCTATGCGATTTTTTTAAATAACTACAGCAGATAGACAAATATTCGTGGCCTTCTTTGCAGTGTCTTGATTCCTTGAGCTGCGCTCTAAAGGCATGTGCACCTGCCAAAACGACAACGAGCCAACAAAACGGAATCCATATCAAACGATGTAAGGCTGTACATCAAAGAAAATGTGCGCACCTGCGACAATCCAATAGATCTACTAATAGTACTCAGGCACGGAAGGATGTGCTGCGTATCCACCAAACAAAACACATGCTCAAACTTTCGGGTTGACGCTGTGGTGCGCATTTCCCCTCGCAACCAACAGATATACGATGGATCCATTTCCGTCCTCGTTTTACGCACGGTCGGCGCTGCAGGTGGCGCCCGAGTTGCTCGGCCACTGCGTGGTGCACGACCCGCCCGAGGGGCCGCGCCGCGTGGGACGCATTGTGGAGACCGAAGCCTACACCGAAGACGATCCGGCTTTCCATGGGTGGAACGCCCGCGACCCCGAGACCGGCGAACTACAGCGCACCAGCCGCACCGCCGACCTGTTTGGTCCGCCAGGCCGCTCGTATGTCTACCTGATCTACGGCATGTACTGGCTCCTGAACGTCGTCACCGAGTCCGACGGCATCGGTGGAGGTGTGCTGGTTCGGGCGGTAGAGCCGCTGGAGGGCCTCGCAGCCATGCGCCCAAACCGCCCGGCGGCCACCCGCGACGTAGACCTCACGAACGGCCCCGGCAAGCTGACGCAAGCCCTTGGCATCGACGATGAGGCATACCACAACGTGCCACTGACGGCCCCGCCGCTCTACCTGGCCCGCGACCCGGATGCGCCAAACCTGTCGATTGTCCGCAGTCCGCGCATCGGCATCACCAAAGGGGTCGAGCGCCCGTGGCGGTTTTCGGTGGAGGGGCATCCGTATGTGTCGGTGAAGCCATAGGGAAAATGCGGAGCCCCTGTCGTGAGAACAACGCCCACTGATTGCCGCCTGCGCTGCTATCTTGCGAGATGAACTTATGGACTGCACCAATACAACGGACAAGCTCATACAGTACAACTCGATTGTCTTATCAAAAAATGCCTAACTTCCCATGCGACGTTTGATTGCAGTACCTTTCATTCTACTTCTGACCCTGACAGCGTGTACGGAACAGCAAGAAGAACGGGCCCAGCAACAGGGCGAGCAGGCCAGATCGGCTATTCAGCAGCAAGTGGAAAACCTGCAAGGTGAGATGGATTCTGCCTTGGACGACGCCGGCCAGGAGTTGGATGCGCTGGAACGCCGGATTGAGTCTACTGATGCAGACACCGAGATGCAGCAGGCCGTTGCCGATCTCCGTGAGCAGCGGGAGGAGATTGCACAGCAGCTTCAGGAGGTGCAGAATGCAAACGAAGACGAGTTGACGACGGTGCGAGAGCGTCTACAAGAGCAACGAACCGATCTCAATCGTCGTCTGGAGGAGTTGAAACTGCGGACCGCCGACTCGCGCGAGGAGTTTGTGCAGGCTGCTGAAGAGCGCCTCAACCAGATGGAGCAGGAAATCAACGCGCTGGAGCAGCGAGCCGAAAGGTCCAGTGGCCAGATGCAGCCCGATTACAACGAAGAAGCCAGCCAACTGCAGTCCCGATACGATGAGCTTACGCAAACCCTCAATCAGGTGCAGGAAGCCAGCGAAGAGGAGTTTGCTGACATGCGAGATGCGTTGGCCAAGAACCTTGCCGAGTTGCGTACAGACATCGAGCAGAAGATGGACGAAATGGAGCGTGAAACCGACTCGGACCAATAAGCAAACTGATAAGCGAACGCTACCAAGACGCCGCATCTAACAGATTCCGCGTACAGGAAGGCGTGTGGCCTGCGGCATTCTCTTACCAAAAATAATGTAGCAAACAGGGCCTGTATGGATACGAACTTCCATCCTTACACGAAACGGGTGTTCATTGCTGGAGCAGCTGTACTGGCCTTTGTGCTTGTGCTCCTCGTTCTGCAGCGCGTGGCGTCTGTGCTGCTGCTGATTTTTGCGGGCATCCTGCTGGCCGTATTCCTGGATAGCCTGACATCTTTCCTGCAAGAACGCACCGGCCTGGCTCGGGGATGGTGCCTCGGGCTCGTTGTTCTCTTGCTGAGCACGGCCTTCGCCGCGTCGGGGTGGTTCGCTGGGCCCCCGATTAACGATCAGATTAGTCGGCTGATCGAGCGGATTCCAAGTGCGATCGAACGCATTCAAGCGACGTTGGCGCAGTATGAATGGGTGCGCAATTTGCTAGTTGCCTCAAGCGGCTCCGGGCAAGGCATATCCTTTTCGAGGCAGGCGATGTCATTTGTAGCGGGCGGAATCACCAATACGATAGGAGCCCTCGCCAGTGGGTTGGTCGTGCTCATCATCGGTCTCTATGCTGCGGCGACCCCGAGCGTGTACATTAATGGGGCCATCCGGCTGTTGCCCCCGACACGGCGCATTCGCGGACGCGAAGTCGTTCGAGCCCTCGGAAAAGCGCTACGCTGGTGGCTGCTGGGACGCATTGCCTCGATGGCTGTTGTTGGCGCCTTGACTGCTACGGGCCTCTGGATAGCTGGTGTACCGCTCGCGTTTGTGCTGGGGCTTATTGCAGCGCTGCTTTCGTTTGTACCGTACATTGGTCCGATCGCATCTGTCGTTCCCGCCGCGCTGGTTGCGCTGGCCGACAGTCCCAACAAGGTGCTCTACGTGCTCATCATTTACTGGGCGGTTCAGCTGCTTGAGAGCTACCTTATCACACCACTTATCCAGGAGCGCGCTGTGTCGCTTCCTCCGGCCGTGCTCATCAGCGCCCAGGTTATCATTGGTATACTTGCTGGAGCCATTGGCGTACTCATGGCAACGCCCCTCGCGGTCGTCCTCATCGTGCTCATCCAGATGCTCTACATAGCAGATACGCTCGGCGATTCTGTGCCTACGCTGGGCGAGTAGGGCCGGCCAGATGCAGAGAGCTTCGTACGCGCTGAAACTTATCAAACTCATTCGCTGTCACTCACCCAAACAGACTCCCTTTGGGCGTGCTCGCTACGCCTCCATACGGGTAGCGATCGGATTGCAGGCATTGCTCTTACCGGAAGGTGCGCTCGCGTCCCGCACGGACGGCGGCCACGATCTCCTCTGCGCTCATTTTGATGTCCACCGCGGGTACGTCAAGAGGCGATCCTTCGCTCTCTTGCGGACGAATAAGGTATTCGCTTCTATCACGCCGCCGAACTCGGACTTCACCCTCATCTCTATACCTCCAGGACGTACGCAGTTGCAACTCACGAATGTCATCTCGTCGCGAGGCTCTGCCTCGTGACGCCGTCGTTTAGGGGCTCTGCCCCGTCCACAGACAGGAAATGACGCCCCTCGGGTCAAGTGCGTAACTCCTAACCTCTAAAACATCGATTCCTGATTCGCGAGCTACTTCCTCCAATCCTCCATCCAGCGTTAAGTAGAGCAATAAAAGTACGTTAGTTTATGTGCAGACCGACCGTTCAGAGAGCTTGCTTGCCGGAAAGGTTGTCGAGATGCTGCTTAGCACTTTCTGTTAGATTGTGAGATTAGCCGCCGTATGTTGCCCCCAATCATCGGAGCGCTTGCCCCCCCTGCGCCGCTGGATCGCATTCGGTTCGAAGGTGCGCGCCCGACCGAGCTATTCGCTATTTCCAGTGTAAAATATTTCCAGTGTAAAAACGGGGCAGAGGGGCCCGAAGGGTCATGCCTGTTGTGCCATGCGACAGGAGACTGTCGGTGCCAGGTCCTGTGATTAGTCTCACAACCCCAAACTGCCGCGTGACGCCCCAACCGAGAGGCTCTGCCTTCTCCGTACAAGCCGGCTCCGATGCGTAATCCCCAATCCGGTTACAGCATTGCGGTCAGGCCGATCTGCAGGGCGGCGCTTTTGCGTTGAGACTGTGCGCTGCCCCAAGGTAGGCCTGTAACATCGACTGGGGAATATGCGTCTTGAGGCTGCAAATCGAAGCTGGCTGCGGTCAGTGCTCCATGAACCATGCCTCTGAATCCATCATGACTATGCTTTTTCGAGTGCCGCCTCGTCTGTGGCACACACTGCCCGCTGTGCTGATCGTGCTGATGCTAACTGGACTGGGTACTGCCACGTATGCGCAGTCGCCTGCGGAGGACATTCCTGCGCTGGAGACACGCAACGACCCCATCACGATTCCTGCCGAGGCCACCGTATCCGACGACATTGAGAGCCAGAACGGGGCTATCACCATTGGTGAGAATGCTCGGGTTGCCGATATTGAAACGCGGAATGGGGCCATCACACTGAATGAAGGTGCTCGTGCCGCCTCCATTGAAGCCCGCAACGGAGCTATTACGCTGCGTGGGGCGAACAGGACGGGTACGATCGAAAGCCGCAATGGACGCATCTCCATTGGTCCGGAGAGTACCATTGGCGGATCGGTCGAAACGCGCAACGGACGCCTCATGATGGGGCGCGAATCAACCATTGAGGGGGATGTGGAAACCCGCAACGGGTCCATTGCGAGCGAGGAGGGCGTGCGCATTCAGGGCGAAGTGGAAACGCGGAATGGCACGATCACGCTTGTGGGCACTGAGGTGGATGTGCGGGTCGACACCCGGAATGGCGATATTCAGCTGGAAGCCACCCGCATTCGCGGCGATGTGCGGCTGCTCATGTGTGAGAATTGGAGCGGTTCGAACCCGCCCGTGCTCAGCATTGATGCCGCAAGTCGCGTGGAGGGACGCCTGATTGTGGATGAGCGGGCCCGTGTGGAGATAGAAGCGGAGGCCGAGGTGCCTGTGGTCGAGCGCTTCGCTTCGCGTGAGGCGTGGGAGCGCCAGCCGTAGAGACCAGATGGTGCGTCTTATACCAACTCCGTGTGCTCCGTTGGGGATGGAGGGATGAAAGGGTGAACGGGCGGATGAAAAAAACATCCATCCTTCCCCCCGTCCATCCATTCATCCCCATACGAGGCCGAAGACGAAGTACATCCGGTGTGCTGCCGAGAAGCGATATCGTAATGCTGCAACCGGAATTGCATGACTCCTTACGTTTCGCGCGGGAGTTCGGGATCGGCGGCGGCCAGGGCGCGCTCGGTGTACGTGTAGAGCGCGTCGAGCTGGTCGCGGCTGAGCCACTGACCGACCAGCGCCAACACGTAGGTGGCAAGTGCCAGCCCAGCCCCAGCCGGAATGGACCACAACCAGGGCGCGTGCATGCCCAGGCTCCACTGCGTGCCGCCCACCACGCCGCCCAGAAACGCCGCAAAGGCTGCGATGGCATACATGGCCATAAACATCGTCCATACCGACGGGCGCGGCCCGTACACACCGCGCAGATGGGTACCTCCATTCTCAGGCTGGAGGTCGAGGCTTAGCTGTGGCGACCAAAACCAGGCTTCCTCGTCGGGCACGTTGATGATGACGTGCTTGTCGTAGAAGGAGCCGTGATAGCCGTCGTCCGATTGCTCAACGTGGGTTTGCAGCGCCTCGACGGCCGCGTCGGGCGAGCACGACAGGTGCCGCTCGAATGCGGGCCGCATGCGAAGACTGATCATGGGCATAAGGGGAATGAGAAAAAAGCTACGAGTGGGCGCGCCCGGCCTGCGCAGCGGCACCGTGTGCGCGGCGGGGATAGTCGGTGATGAGTGCATCCACCCCGCAGGCCAGGAGCGTAGCCATCTCGGCGCGGTCGTTGACCGTCCATACCTGCACGGGCATCTGGCAGGCGTGGGCCGCCTCCACAAAACGGCGCTGCACCACGCGAATCGGACCGTACCAGTGCGGCACCTGAAACGCGGTGCCGGGCGGATCGTACCGGGTGTGCCTCCCCACCAGGTGGCGCACGTAGAACGAGGCTGCTTCGGTCATCGCCATGTTTGTGGGGATGCGCGGGCGCAACGCCCGAAACCGGCGTAAAATGCTCGCGCTAAAGCTGGCGACCACGACCTGGTCGGTACGTCCGGTTTCGGCGATGAGATGGCTCATGGCATTGGCAATGCCCGGCCCGGCTCCATCTTTTAGCTCCACAATGAGCGGCGTATCCGGATAGCGATGCAGCATCTGCCGAAGCGTAGGCAGCCGAATCCCTTCATTTCGGTACGGATGCGTGCCATCCTCGCTCTGCCAGTGGTAGCCTGCGTCGAGCGATTGAAGCGTTGCTGTTGATAGATCGCGCACGTGTCCGGTGCCGTTGGTGGTGCGGTCGACGGTCGGGTCGTGGATGGCGATGAGTTCGTCATCGGCTGAGAGCTGCACGTCAACCTCCAGCGCCTCGGCCCCCTGGTCGAGGGCCCAGTCGCATCCGGCAATCGTGTTTTCGGGAGCCCCACCGCGTCCCCCGCGATGGGCGACGATGGTGCAGGCTGGGGTGCCAAACGAAAGAAGCGACATAGGCGGTGGGGAGCAAAGCGGTTACGCATCCATCGGAGCAAAATGCGCGGTGAAGTGGCGCAGCTGCTCGGGCTCGTGGGTGATGGTGTAGCTGGGCAGGTCGCGGGTGCGCTCCACGATGTCTTCGAAGCACTCGATCACATAGTCGATGTGCGACTGCGTGTACACACGGCGCGGAATGGCCAGGCGCACGAGCTCCATAGCGGCGGGTTCTTCGGAGCCGTCGGGCTGGCGGCCAAACATGACGGAGCCGATCTCGCAGCCTCGAATCCCCCCGGTTTCGTAGAGCGCCACGGCGAGCGCCTGTCCTGGATATTGAAGCGGTGGGATGTGTGGCAAGAGCGTTTTTGCGTCGATATACACAGCGTGTCCGCCAATGGGCCGCACCACGGGTACGCCCAGCTCGGTGAGCGCCTGCCCCAGATAGCGTGTTGAGGCCATGCGATAGGCCAGGTAGTCCTCGCGCACGATCTCTTTCAAACCTTGCGCAATGGCCTCCAGATCGCGCCCAGCGAGTCCGCCGTAGGTGGGGAAGCCCTCGGTCAGGATCAGCTGATTGCGGGCGGCCTCGGCCCAGGCGTTGTCGTTCAGCGCCAGCCACCCGCCAATGTTTACGAGCGCATCTTTCTTCGCACTCATGGTCATGCCATCGGCGTGACTGAACATCTCGCGGACGATGTCGGGCACGCTCCAGTCGGCGTACGCGTCTTCGCGCATCTTGATGAAGTACGCGTTCTCGGCAAACCGGCATGCATCCAGAAACAGCGGCACATCGTGCGCCCCGCACACCGCCTTGATGGCCTTGAGATTGGCGAGCGATACCGGCTGCCCGCCGCCCGAGTTGTTCGTAATGGTGCACATCACCATGGGGATGCGATCGGCTTTGTCCTGGAGCAGATCGTCGAGGCGATCCACATCCATGTTGCCCTTGAACGGATGCATGTTGGCTGGATCGTGGCCCTCTTCAATGACCAGATCCACCGCCTCCGCCCCGGTGGCTTCGATGTTGGCGCGCGTGGTGTCGAAATGCGTGTTATTGGGAATGATCGCGTCTTCATCCGCTACAATGCCCATGAGGATGCGTTCGGCGGCGCGGCCCTGGTGGGTGGGAATGATGTGCTCGAACAGCATCAGCTCGCGTACGGCAGCCTCGAATCGGTGGTACGAGGACGAGCCCGCGTAGCTCTCGTCGCCCTGCATCAGCCCGCCCCACTGCGCAGCACTCATGGCGGCAGTGCCCGAGTCGGTGAGCAGGTCGATCATGACGTCGTCGGCATCGAGGTTGAAGAGGTTGTAGTGGGCCTCCTCGATCAGCGATTCCCGCTCGGCGCGGGAGGTCAGGCGAATGGGCTCGACCGATTTGATGCGGAAGGGCTCGATAATCGTATCCATAGGCAGGGTTTGCAATATGCGCAACGAACGGAAAACAGCGTAGCTTTAACATACAAAGCCACACGCAAAAAACGAGCGCCTGTGGTTTGAAGGATCGCCAGAGATGGGTGTGTCGGCGTGCTACTTGCGCGCCTGGATCAGCAGGAGTAGCGCCACGATGGCAAACAGGACATGCGGTACCCATGCGGTGAGCCAGGGATCGAGGGTTTCGGCATAGCCGAAAGGCTCAGTGAGCTTCTGCGCAGCCAGGTAGAGCAGCGCCACCAACAGCCCGATACCAAAGCGCACAGCCTGTCCGCCCCGGCGCCGCACCGCAGCCAGCGGCACCGCAATGAGCACGAGAATGAGGTTGGCTATGGGATAAGCGAACTTGTTGTAGTACGCCACGAGCGGGCGCCCGAGCTGGCCGGCCCCCGAGCGCTGGAGCGATTCCAGGTAGTAGCGCGCCTCCGTCACAGTCATCGCCTCCACGTCGCGGGCTGTGCGGGCCAGGTCGCGCGGAGTTACTTGTAGCGTCGTATCCATGCGTGCATGATAGGCCTGTTGCATGGGTTCCTCAGCCTGAAAGGTACGCTCGGTTACGCCCACCATGCGCCACGTTTCGAGCGAGTCGACCCACTCCATGCGGTCGGCGTCGAAGCGTTCGCGCAAGCGCTGCTGGTCATCGAAGCGTTGCAGCGAGACATGGTGGGCGCGCTGTTCGTTCGTGTCGTAGTAGCCCACTGACACGATGCTCAGCGGATCGTTCTGGCGATGGATCTCGCTTACCTCAACCGTCTGGCGCTGCGTGTTCAGATACTCATTGTCGTATTCTACAACGACCTCGTTAGCGCGAGGCACGATCCACCCGTTGAATCCGAACATGAAAACGGTGAGCATCCCCCCCACGAGCAGATACGGGCGCAGGAGTCGGTACAGCGACACGCCAGAAGTTTGCAGGGCAATAAGTTGCACCTCTTGCGCCAGCTTCCCCGTTACGTAGATGCAGGCCAGAAAGATGGCAAGGGGAGACGTAAGCCGTACAATTTCAGGAATGTACGCGGGGTAGTACACCCGAAAGATCTCGCTCATGTCCGCTCCACGATCGACGAAGTCATCATTGTACTCTACCCAATGCAGCACAATGAAGAAAACAATCAGCGCGCCGACAAAGAGCAGAAAGCTTTTGAGCACGCGCGCTACAATGTGCCAGTCGAACCGAGTCACCGAGTGTGCAGGGGGAGCGAGGACAGAGGACCCAGAGGCCTGCGGCAGGGGCCGTCCATGAGCAGATTGCGAAAACCGAGTATACCGTCGGCATGCGTTCGCTTCTTTGCCGCGAGGCTCTTTACTTACGGGCTGGACCAACTGTTCACGCAACCACGCAACCTCCCATGAAAGTCCACGAGTATCAAGCAAAAGAAATTCTTAGCGACCATGGCGTGGCGATGCAGCCCGGCATTGTGGCTGAAACCGTTGACGAGGCCGTTGACGCCGCCGAAGAGCTGACCCGCAATGGCGCAAGCATGTTCGTCGTAAAGGCCCAGATCCATGCTGGGGGCCGCGGCAAGGGCGGCGGCGTAAAGCTGGCCCGCTCGCTCGACGAGGTCAAAGAACATGCCGAGGCTATCCTGGGCATGGACCTGGTTACGCACCAGACCGGCCCCGAGGGGCAGAAGGTGCGTAAGCTGCTCATTGCCGATGCGGTAGACATTGAGCAAGAGTTCTATGTGGGCGTGACGCTCGATCGCGCCAAGAGCCAGAACGTCATCATGGTCTCCAGCGAAGGAGGCGTGGAGATCGAAACGGTGGCTGAAGAGAGCCCCGAGAAGATCATTAAGGCGTGGATCGACCCAACCATTGGGCTGCGTCCGTTTCAGGCACGTCGCCTGGCGTTTGGGCTGGGGCTGGAGGGCAAGGCCTTCAAGCAGGCGGTGAAGTTCATCACTGCGCTCTACGAGGCCTTCGAAGCCACCGATAGCACCATTGCCGAGATCAACCCGCTCGTGCTTACGGGAAGCGGCGACATTGCAGCGGTTGATGCCAAGATTAACCTCGACGACAACGCGCTCTACCGCCACCCCAACCTGGAGGCGATGCGCGACATCCACGAGGAAGATCCAACCGAGGTCGAAGCCAGCGAACACGGCCTCAGCTATATCAAGCTCGATGGCAACGTGGGCTGCATGGTCAACGGCGCCGGGCTCGCCATGGCGACCATGGACATCATTAAGCTGGCGGGCGGCGAGCCGGCCAACTTCCTGGATGTAGGCGGCACCGCCAACGCCGAAACGGTGGAAGCTGGCTTCCGCATCATCTTGAAAGACCCGAATGTGGAAGCGATTCTCGTGAACATTTTCGGCGGCATTGTGCGCTGCGACCGCGTAGCGAAGGGCGTCATTCAGGCGGCAAAGAACATCGACCTGAATGTGCCGCTCATTGTGCGCTTGCAAGGCACCAACGCTGAAGAAGGCAAGGCG
>NZ_JAWOAR010000143.1:0-9215 GCF_046498435.1 Longimonas sp.
TGCCAGGGGCACCTTGTCCGGGATGACACATTGGTACGTAGTGCTGAACGTTGTGTTATACGCAATGCCCCACTCAGGTGTCATCCTGGACGCAGTGAGCTTGCGAACGGAGATCCAGGATCCAGGACATAAGCGCACTTCACGAGAAGGCGCAGGACCGCTGTCACTTGGGCCCGGTACTGAAGTTCAGGGTGCCCCCTCAAAACATGTACATTGAACTATCGCATTTGGTATTATTCAGGCAACTGGCCTGCTGCACGCTCTGGTGTACCATTCCTGTGCACGTATCGCCGTCCCTCCGCATCCTCCTAAACCCCCCCTGTGGCTGACCTCGACCTGCCCGAAATTACCGGTACCCATCGCACACGCTTTCGCACAGCGCTCCTGGACTGGTATCACGACGTGAAGCGCGAGATGCCGTGGCGCAACACCGACGATCCGTATCGCATCTGGGTGTCGGAAATCATGCTCCAGCAGACGCGCGTGGATCAGGCCGAGCCGTACTACCAGCGCTTCACCGACGCCTTTCCGACGGTGCACGACCTGGCCGAGGCCGAGCGCGATGTGGTGCTGCAGCAGTGGGAGGGCCTGGGCTACTACTCACGCGCCCGCTACCTTCACGAGGCGGCGCAGACCGTGGTAAGCGAGCACAGCGGCACGGTGCCCAGCACGTACGACGGACTCAAATCGCTGAAGGGCATTGGGCCGTACACTGCGGCGGCGGTCGCGTCGATTGCCTTTGGGAAGGCCCACGGCGTGCTTGATGGCAACGTGATTCGCGTCCTAACGCGCGTCTTTGCTATCGAAGAGGACTCGACCCGTAGTGCCACGCGCCGCCGCCTGCAAGCCCTGGCCGATGCGCTGGTAGACCCTGATGAACCCGGCGATGCCAATCAGGCGCTCATGGAGTTGGGCGCTACGGTTTGCACGCCACGGAATCCCGCCTGTAACGAATGCGTGCTGGAGCCGGTGTGCAAAGCTGCGGAAGCAGGAAATCCCGAGCATTATCCCGTCACCCCCGAAAGCAAACCCGTGCCGCACCACGACATTGCCGTCGGACTCGTGTTTGATGAGGCAGGTCGCCTGCTCATCCAGCGCCGCCCCGACGATGCCATGCTCGGCGGGTTATGGGAGTTTCCGGGCGGAAAGTGCGAGGAGGGCGAATCCCCCGAGGCCGCCTGCCGCCGCGAACTGCAGGAAGAGCTTGGCATCACGGTGGAAACCGACGGCCTCTTCTACACGCTAAAGCACGCCTACTCGCACTTCAAGATCACGCTGCACGCCTATCCGTGCCGCATTGTGGACGGCACGCCTACCCCAGAAATCGACCAGCCCATGCAGTGGGTCACGGTCGACGAACTGGCGGACTACGCCTTCCCGCGCGCCAACCGCAAGCTGATCGAAGAACTGAAGCGCCGCGAGTACGCGCCGTCGCTGTTTGATTGAGAAGAGCGACAGGGCTACCATTCGGGGTGGTGTTTAGGCCAAGTTAGCGGAGCAGAGCCCCTGAACAGCCTGCGTGGCACGAAGCACACGTTCAGTATTCGATACGGTCTTCGTACTCGGTCCACGTCTTAAAGGGCGCCCAGCTTTCGTCTTCGAGCACGCGCTGCATCGGAATGGAGCGCTCTTCGGGGGGGCGGTCGATCTCTTCGTAGATGTGCGAGTCGTCGAATCCCACCTGAGCCGCTTCGGCGTGGGTGGCGGCGTAGTACACGCGGTCGAGGCGCGCCCAGTAAACGGCACCAAAGCACATGGGGCAGGGCTCGCACGAGGTGTAGAGCGCGCAGCCCGACAGGTCGAACGTACCCAGTTTATCGCAGGCACGCCGGATGGCGGTAATCTCGGCGTGAGCGGTGGGGTCGCTCGCCGACGTCACGATGTTGGTGCCCGCAGCAACGATTTCGTCGTCGCGGGTGATAAGCGCAGCAAAGGGGCCGCCGCGCTCGGACTTTACGTTTTGAACAGCGAGGGCAATGGCCCGGCGCATCAGGTCGGGATTCATAGCGGGGGTGGGCTGAAGTAAAAAGGATGTGAGAGCCTATCGCTCGTAGTCGGCAAGGGCCTGGATCACGCTGTCGTGGATGGCGCCGCTGGTGGCAACCACGCCCGTGTTTTCGGAGAGCAAGGGCGCGTGCGTAAAGTCGAGCGGCTCGCCGTGCATGTCGGAGACGCGTCCGCCCGCGGCTTCCACCACGAGGCGCCCGGCAGCATGATCCCAGATCTTTTCGGTGTAGTCGGATCCGGGGCGGGGCAGGCGGAAGTAGATGTCGGCATCGCCACGGGCTACGATCGCGTACTTGGCCTGGCTGTCCATGCGAATGGGCGGCGCGCTGATGCCGAGCATGTCGCCCACCTCTTTGGCTTTGTCGTGGGCGCTGTGGGCCGAGACGAACGAGTCGCAGAAGCGCGCCTCCTCGGCCTGAGCGGTGTCGCGGGTGTGGATGGGCGTGCCGTCTGCGTTTGGATCGGACAGCGGGAACTGCATGGCGCCTTCGTCGCGCACAGCGATGAACACCTGTCCGTGCGCGGTCGGATCGTCGAGGTCGTCGGGCAGATTCGGGCAGCCGAGCGCGGCCACGGTAGGCACGCCGTCCTCCACGAGCGCAAGCGCAATGGCGTACTGATCGCCGCGTACGAACCCCTTGGTGCCGTCGATGGGATCGAGCGTCCAGAAGCGGTCGTGGTAGCGGTCGGCATTGCCGTGGTCGATCCAGCGGCAGATGGAGTCGGCGTGGGCAGCGGGTTCGTGCGTTTGCACACGGGCTACGACCTGCTCCAGGATGTGCGCCTGCTCATCGGTTTGCAGCATGGCGCTGTCTTCTTCAGCAATGACAGGCGTATCCGGAAATGCCTGCTGTAGCGCGTGGCAGATGAGCGCCTGGCTCCCGAAGTCGGCGACCGTGACGGGGCTGCGATCGTCTTTCGTGGCGACGGTGTTGTCGATGTCGGCCTGCACAGTCTGGCACAGGGCAGCAGCAGCGCGGACGGCGCGCAGGGCAACAGAGCGAGCAGGGGCGGTAGTATCCGAAAACATAGACAGGAAGCGATACGGGTAAATGAACGAGCTACAACATAATAATATACAAGCCAGCATCGGAAGTGTGTAGCGCGAGGCTACGTGGAAGACGCCTTTGCGCACAATTCGTCGTACGTGGGCAGCTCGTCTAAGAACTCGGCCTTCCCAGCGCCTGGGTCGACGCGGCAGACGTAGTGCAGGTGGCCGTTCGAGGCAACCCAGAAGGGCGCTTGCAGCACCTGATTGTACCGGCTTGTTTGGTCGAACACGTCTTGCGTGAGCGGCACCGACGGGGCTTTGCACTCCAGCAGCACCAGCGGGTTGCCACTGCGCGTGTGCACTACGAGGTCAGCGCGATGGATGCGCTCCTGCCACGTAAACGCTTGCTCCACAGTTATCAGTCCAAGTGGCACGTTGCGAGCGTTGCGCAGAAAGTGGATCCAGTGTTGGCGCACCCACTCTTCGGGCGTGCAGCGCACGTACTTCTGTCGCACTGGGTCGTGGATGTGCAGCGCCTCGTCGCGCTCGGTCATCTTCGCGTTGATGGCGGGCAGGGCAAGGGCTTGCATGGTGGGGGTGGTTTTTGAGGGAAGCGATGGCTGGATACGGATGCGATGACTGCTCGCGGCCACACAGCCACGGGGCGAAGCCCCAGAACGGATGCGTCACGAAGCAGAGCCCCGTGACGAGATGCGCATCCCCCAACTGCAATGAAACTACGACATCGGTCCCGCCGAGGCCCCGTCGGCGTAGCCGGTGAGTTCGACGTAGCCACGGCCCGAGAGGTCCGACCCACCCGCCGTGCCGTCAATCTGCACCGCGCCTTCCCAGTAGCGCACCGACACGTCCATCTCCTGCCCCGGAAAGTACGCATCGATAGTCAGGTCCAGGTCGTATTCGGGGATGCGCATCTGCCAGGCCACAGGATACGTGCTTTCGCCATCGACGTCGCTCGTCCACGTATCGGTGACCTCAAGCTCCACATCCTCGCGTTCGATCAGGGTCGAGGAGCCGTCTTCCTCCACCAGAAGCCCTTTGCTGAAGGAGCTTGGCATGCCGTTGTCGTTGCGGAGCTGGTAGTACATGAGCTCGCGCCCGTCGTCGAACTGGAGCGAGAACCAGTCCCAGCCCTCCTGGTCCTCGGCGAGGGCGCTGGTGCTCCACTCGCGGTCCATCCAGCTCTGACCCGTAACGTTGATCGTGTCGCCTTCGACGATGACTTGGCCTTCTGTATTCAATTGCGTGTACGAGTAGTAATACGACGCATTGCCCGAGCCAGGCCCTTTCTGGCTAAGGCCTCGGTCGCCCTGAAAGACGGGTGCCTTTTGCGGGGTAACGGTGAGGTCGAAGCCCATCTCGTCGTCGCTGACCTGTAGGCGGAGCGGAAACGTCGGGTCGTTGGGCGTGGCGTTAGGCGTCTGCTCCACGGGCTCGGCGCTCTGCATCGACCAGTCGTTGAGCCAGACGCGAAAGGGCTGGGCGCGGGCCCCGGCAAGTCCGGCTCCGCCCCGGGCGAAGCGCTCGGCGCTGCGGTGCCAGGCGCGGTCCATAGCGCTCACGCCCACATGGCTCATGTAAAACTGATTCGTGCGCCAGTCGGATGCGCTGGACGGGTCGCTGGCCGGGTTGCTGGACACGGCGGTGACGGTCGCAGAATCGGGCGGCGAGAGCGCGGAGCGGAAGATGGTGAACTTGAAGCCGTACGGGTTGCCGTCATCGCCATCGAGATTGCCGGTAAAGTACCACCACTCGGTCTGGAAGCCGGGGTGCGGACCGTGGTCGTCGGGAAACGAGAAGTCGATCACGCGGTCGGCGCGATCGTAGCCGGTGGTGTCGGAACTGCCCATGGCCTCAGCCACCGACGTAGTCGTCTGCACCGACGCGTTGTCAACAGTGGGTTCCGAGAGCCAGTATGCGCCCAGCCCCAGCAGCAGCGCGATGGCGATGAGAATGAGTAGAGGACGGTTCATGGGCGGTGGGCGTCGTTGAGTGCAGGATCGGATTGTCAGTTCGTAACGCAGCAAGCGGCGCACACGTTGGCCCCGGGCTTAGAATCCGACCAATCATACACGAAGTGTTGCAATTCTGATGGATGTTCGGCCTCTTATCTCCAATCCAGTCTTAGCCAACGTCTGGCGCAGACGAGGAGTTAGGCTCTGCGGTGTAGTACGAAGCTGGCGAAAAGCCGACCAGCCGAGCAATGAGCACCTCTGGAAGGCGGCGACAGCGAGCATTGTAGTGCTCTACAATGGCGTTGTACCCATCTCGCATGAGAGCAACTTCGGTCTCCACCTCGTCAAGGGTATTCATAAGCTCCGCAGCTGCGTTGTGGCCATGTAGAGCCGGGGTATCTTCGATCGTTGCAGTGACGACGTCACGAACACGCTCTTCGGCATTTAGGCGCGCATCGGAAGGATCAGCCGGGGTGTCCTCCTCGTGCAGCGTACGCGCCTCGCTGATCGTATCCATCACCTCCGCTTCGTGGTCGAGATAGCCCTGCACAACCTCTACCAGCTGCGTAATCAAGTCAAACCGTTTGGCCAGGGCCACATCAATGTTCGACCAGTTCCGATCTACGCGGCGCTCTAAGAACACGAGATCGTTGTAGTACATGATGCCAAGCCCAATCATCATATAAGTTAGGGCAAATCCAGTTGTTGTGACATACAGTGCAGGGCCAAAGGAGGTGACCATTCCGGCGATTGCCAGGCCAATGCCCACAGTGGCTACCACCCCAACTGCAAGACGGATGAACGCGTTGAATGCTTTGTGGAACATCAGTTTTTTCTCGGACCAATTGCTCACGATGGAGGAAAAGTCGTCCTCGGTATCTGTTTCGGTGTCTGTGATGAGCAGTCGGTTGTGGGTGTCCGTGTCGATCGTAGCCGGCCCCAGCACATAGAGCGAATCACCTGGCTCAATACGCCGCTCTATGTGCTTGCGTGAGCCCGACGAGCGGACGGTAGTCGTGTCAGTATGGAACTCAGCGCGCTGGAGATCCACCAAAATAGACCCCGAGTCATCGCGGCAGCGAAACGGAACGCACCGCGATTCTTCGTGGATGGTATGCCAATCATCGTCGTCGTCTTTTTCCTTTATTGCGTGATAGTAGTAGATACAGGGCTCTTCGCTAACAGGAGCGGTCAGCAAACCAGTGCTTTTGTGCGGCAGGGCGGTGCCCTTTATTTCGGAGAGCCCGTACACCAAACCATCGATGGGCGTGGTCGGGAGATGCTCAATGAGCCGTTTCACTTTGATTGTGCTCATGCCGCCTCGGCTGGCTATGTATCCTACAAACCCTGCTACAAGCAAGAACAAGAATGCACGCCAGCGCACCAGCCGGGTGGGTTCGAAGGTAGCCTCGTGCTGCTGAGCCTCCTGGGCAAGTGTATCGGGGAGTGGAATCGGGGCAGGGGCGTCGAGTCCTGCAGACCAGGCGAGTACCGATTCCGGCCCGTGGTTCAGGTGGGCCCGAGACCGCTCCACCGAACGCGACAGATTAATGCGCAGGGTATTGAGCTTCGCTTTTGTGGAATCGGGAAGCGTACGGTACGGGGCATCGTCCAGCGAGCCCAGCTCAGCCCAGTCGCCGTTCCACGACATCCCGTGCTCATCCAGCAGGTAATCGGCTACCTCGGTGGTTTGCTGCAGGGTACGCTCGGCGCGCTGTGCAGTGTCAGAAAGATCCTGGTTCATCATCAAGAGGCCCTGCACGATGAGCGCCACAATCATCACGGTTGACAGCCCGATGAGATAGGTGGCCGAGTCATGAACGCGAAAGAGCCACAGCCCCAGCAGCACAGCCACGGCCAGAGCGGCGAGTCCACCCAGCAAAAAGAGCGCGCTTCCCTCAGCGAGCCCCGCCCGCGCCCGGAACGCCGACCAATCCGAGAGAATGGGGCGATAGCTGCCATCGGCCTCGAATCCAATATTGTAGTTCGATCCAGAGCGTGAGGCATATCCAAACAGGAAGACCTCATCGCCGGGCTCGATGCGATATTCAGTGTAGCGCCGAGATCCACTTTCGGTACGATAGTCTCGTGTCAACTGATAATCCACGTCATCTGTGGGGCGCACCTGCACGCGGCCCGTTTCATCCTCAATCCAGAAGGTGTCGGCATACCGCGTCTCATCGCGCACCGTGCGCCAGTACGTATCGCCATCCGAATCCTCTTCCTCTTCCTCCACAACATAGCGATAATAAACTACGGACTGTTCCGACCTGGGCGCTGTGAGAAATAGGCCGTTGTCTGTGACCTGACCGGTTAGGTTGACCTCGCCGGGTACAATGCCGTCGATCGTAATTTGAGGCACGCGTTCAATCTGCCGCAGCGCATAGATACGGTCGAAGCTGATATAATTGAGCCACACGCCGACGCCCACGGTTACAACGAGTCCTAATCCCGCCAAGCCCGTGAAAATAACCCGCTTCATTCCACAGTTTAGTCTGATTATGGTGGGAAAACGATATCCTGCGCTTCACATAAGAGACACGCGAAAACTGCAACGAGTCGGACAGGACGGCGCCCGCCATCGCATCTTCAGTCCGATGCCGACGTATGGACACGTGCGTTACAGGACCCAAAAACCCCAATCCAAAAACCCAACTCCGAACTCGCACCAAAACGAACACAGCCGAAGCCCATCGAAGGGGCTCCGGCTGCATGATGCGGTATCGTTATGTAACGACCCTTATGCAAGGCGCAGGACGTGCGCTACGCGCTTTGCGTGCTGGGTCCGGCGGCAGCAACCTCTTCACCTGCTCCCTCGGCATACTGCTCGAAGTGCTCAGCGAAGAGCCCCGTCAGTTTATCGGCCTGCGCGTCGTAGGCCGACTTGTCGTCCCAGGTGTTGCGAGGGATGAGGATCTCGTCTGGGACGCTGGGGCAGCTCGTGGGCACGCTGAACCCAAATGTAGGATCGGTCTGCGTCTCTGCCTGTGCGAGCGATCCGTCGTGGATGCCATCGATGATGCTGCGGGTGTGCTTCAGCGGAACGCGGTGGCCAGTGCCGTAGGGCCCCCCCGTAATGCCGGTGTTCACCAGCCAGACATCGGCGTCGTGGGCGCGGATCTTCTCGGCCAGGAGTTCGGCGTATTTGCTGGGATGCCACACCAGGAACGCAGCGCCAAAGCACGCGCTGAAGGTAGCCTTGGGTTCTGTTACACCCATTTCGGTGCCTGCAACCTTCGCCGTGTATCCGCTAATGAAGTGATACATGGCCTGCTCGGGCGTGAGCTTGCTCACGGGCGGCATTACGCCGAACGCGTCGTACGTAAGGAAGATAATGTTTTCGGGGTGCCCGCCCGTCGCCGGAATCTTGACGTTGGGGATGTATTCCAGCGGATATGAGGCGCGCGTGTTCTGGGTGATGGAGGTATCATCGTAGTCGACGGTGCGCGTCTTTTTGTCGTAGACGACGTTCTCCAGCAGCGTGCCGTACTGAATGGCGTTGTAGATTTCGGGCTCGCTCTCTTCGGTCAGGCCAATAGCCTTGGCGTAGCAGCCGCCCTCAATGTTGAATACGCCGTCGTCGCTCCAGCAGTGCTCGTCGTCGCCGATGAGGCGGCGGTTCGCATCGGCAGAGAGCGTCGTTTTGCCGGTACCGCTCAGGCCGAAGAAGAGCGTCACGTCTTCGTCGGCTTGCCGCAGACACTGCAGCAAGGCTTGTCCTTGCCCCTCACGTGCTGCCGGTCTCCATTCTGACCTCTTTTCTGGGCGCGCCCGTGTTTATATATCTTATTATCCGGGGATACAACAGATGATGCTTACGGTGGACAACGTCTCATTTCAGTACAAAAGCACTGCAGTGCTTGATTCCGTGGGATTTGAAGTGCCGGCCCATCATGTGGTCTCCATTTTAGGGCCCAACGGGGTGGGGAAAACTACTCTGCTGCGGTGTATGAATGCAATACTCCGCCCGGAATCCGGTATTATAAGCATCAACGGGGAAAATATAACCAAGCTTGATTCAATGCAGATCGCACGCAAGTTCGGATATGTTGCCCAGAAGGCCGAGGCAGCCAGAACCACGGTATTTGACGCGGTACTGCTGGGAAGGCGGCCCCATATAACCTGGAGGGCGACAGCCCATGACCTGGAACTTGCAAATGCTGGCATTCACAGACTGGGGCTTGAAGCGCTTTGCCTGAGGTATGTAACGGAACTAAGCGGAGCCGAGCTCCAGAAAGTCAGCA
>NZ_JAWOAR010000192.1:0-22286 GCF_046498435.1 Longimonas sp.
TCATCATTCTCAGTGAATCCAAACTGGCGGTTCCCGCTTACCGGGTGCGTCCCATCCTCATCGGTGTATACAGTGGAAAATATCCAGTGGCTGGAGGAGTAATCAGTAGCGACAATTGAGCCATTGGCACCTGGTGCCAAATCAATACTAAACATGGTTCCGATTGGATTATTGGCCCATCGGTCTGCTTCGTTTGTCGTGCCCGGATAGTACTGAAAGTTAGCGCCCTCCGCATAGTCGTTTATGTTCATACGCACCTGATTGAGGTACTGCTCGGCGCTCATTCCATCCGGTAGTCCGTTGGCTGATACGGTTACGCTGTAGCGATCCATATTGATTACGGCTCCAGAAGCGTCTTCAAGACGTTGAATTTCGGCGTTCTCGAACAGCGCCTCTGTATTTAGGCGATCAAAGACAGCGTTTGGTATCTCGTGTCCAGCGACATTTTGCCATTCAGGAATGAGATCACAGGGTACATCAAGAAGCGCATACGGGTCTTCTTCAAGCAGCGTCTCAAGTTGCTCCTCAACGGAAGGTTCTTCCTCGGGCTCGTCTTCAGACGTCTCCTCATCGTCACAGTCCGCAGGCGGCTCGGCTGGGGTGGGGTCGTCGGGGTAGTCGGGGTCAAGTAAGTCAGATCCTGAAGCCGGATCCGCATCGGGCTGCGGGATCAGCCAGGTGGGCACATCGCCAGACGCCGGGTGGGCGCTGGTACTTGCAGACCTCGGCCCTTGCAGGCTGCCGCTGCAGTCGGCTCCGTCGGGCGAACTTCCGCCTCCGGGTTCATCGATACCGTCCGGGTCGCTGGGATCCGGCGGCGGGGGAATGTCAATAGGTCCAGCGAATATAGGTATGGTGTCTCCTCCGCCGTCTGCGCTGACGGTTACTTCGTCCATATCGCATTCAGGCTGAGCTATGGACATATTACAGTCCATGTAGTCACCATCGTCCTGCACCGTCTTTGAGGTGACGGCGGCCCCGTCCGGGTCGCTGCTCTGCGAGTTGCCTTGCGCGGTGCTGTCGGAATCCACAAACCGGTAGCCCTCCTCGCCAAACTGGTCATCCAGGTCCGTTTCAATGCGATCCGCAATGAGGTGAAGCGCCTCCTCGGTAGCGGGCACGTTGCATCGTATCCGCGAGGCCATCTGGCGCGTGGTGCTGTCGGCGACTGTGCTATCAGCGGTGGGCTCCAGTGAAAGCGTGAGATCCAGCCGGGCAAACTCCGAATCGGCTTCGGCGGAGCTATCCGCGCTCACACTGTCGGGAAAGGCCAGCGCCAGGTCGTAGGTGCGGTAGCCGTCTTCGGCCTCTGGATCAAGCACATTAGCGGTGCAGCGATACGAAGGGCCGTCCTCGGACGATGCGTGCTGCATTCCGTCGGAAATCAGCGCCACCGAGAGGTCTGAAGACGCGGGCTGCTCGGGCGTGGGATCGGAATCCTCCAGCGGAGTAACCGACGTGTCGCATCCGGTCAGAGCCATGAAAAGCGCCAGCACGAGCACGCCCCATACAGAATGACTCCACCCAGAGCGCTTACAGTGGTGATGCGAGACAGAACGAGAGTGCGGAGAGGGGGAAGAGGATTCTTCCGAAGAGGAAGAAGACGAGCCAACAGGAATAATGGAGAGACGATACAAGCGCCAGAACAACGATAAGAGACAGGCAGCACTACGGACGCAACGGAAGGGATGCGTGCATCTGCACACACGTAGGATATGCCCCCACCGAAGACTTTCAACCGATTCATGTTTTGTTATTGTGAAGGTCTGGGCGCGCCTACACACAACAAAACGCCGAGCCATGGCCTAAAAGCCATCACCCGGCGGTCTTCGCGTTTCTGTTTGTGCGGGGGTGTCTGCCTACATCGACGCAGGCGCGTCAATACCGAGCACGGTGAGTCCGTTGCGCAGCACGGTGCGCGTGGCGTCGGCCAGCTTGAGACGGGCTGCGCCGAGCGCCTCGTCTTCGCCGATAATGTGGCATGAGCCGTAGAACTGCGAGAACGCGGTGGCCACCTCGCGCAGGTACGTGGCTACGTGGTGCGGGGCGCGCTGCGCGGCGGCGCGGTCAATCACTTCCGGGAAGCGGAGCAGCTCCTTGATGAGCGCCGTCTCGTCGTCGTGCGTGAGCAGGGTCAAGTCGGCATCGCCTGCCGCATCCAGCCCAACCTCGGCGGCCTTGTCGTAGATGGAGCAGATGCGGGCGTGCGCGTACTGCAGGTAGAAAACCGGATTCTTGTCGCTGGCCTCGGTGGCCAGGTCCAGGTCGAAGTCGAGATGCGTGGAGGCGCTGCGCATCAGAAAGAAGAAGCGCGTTACATCGGCGGTGACCTCGTTGATGAGATCGTCGAGCGTCACGTAGTTGGCGCGGCGCGTGCTCATCTTGACGGGTTCGCCGCCGCGCACCAGCGTCACGAACTGGTAGAGCAGCACTTCCACGCGGTCGGTGTCGTAGCCGAGGACATCCAGCGCACTGATGACATCCGGATACGTGGCCACGTGGTCGGCGCCCAGCACGTCGATGATCGCATCGAAGCCGCGCTCGAACTTGTCGGCATGGTACGCAATGTCGGGCGTGCGATACGTAGGCTCGCCCGTCTTTTTGATGAGCACGGTGTCCTTGTCCTTACCAAACTCGGTCGTCTTGAACCAGAGCGCGTCATCTTTTTCATAGGTGTAGCCCGCCTCGGTAAGGCGTTCTACGGTCTGTTGCACGCGTTCATCGTCGTAAAGGCGGCGCTCGTTGAAGTAGTCATCC
Organism: Longimonas sp.; assembly: GCF_046498435.1. NCBI lineage: Bacteria > Pseudomonadati > Rhodothermota > Rhodothermia > Rhodothermales > Salisaetaceae > Longimonas > Longimonas sp. Next base: position 2,758 of record NZ_JAWOAR010000192.1, read on the forward strand.
ATTTCGATGCCGAGGCGCGCCAGCGTGCCCTCAATCTCGGTAAAGATGACCTCTTCGGCCTTGTCCTGAAACGGACGCAGCGAGTCGGTCGTCAGGAGCGCGGCGCCGTGCTCGTCGGCCAGCTCCTGGGCGATGTTGATAATGTACGCGCCCTGATAACCGTCGTCCGGAAACGACACCGGCACCTCTACGGTGGTGCCATCGTCGTGGGTGAGCGTCTTCATCTCCACATCCGCCACGAGGGCTTCGTAGCGCGCCCGCACCGACTGCGCCAGCACGCGCATCTGCCGCCCGGCGTCGTTGTAGTAGTACTCGCGGGTGACGTCGCATCCGGTCCATTCGAGCAGGTTTGCCACCGTATCCCCCAGCACCGCATTGCGCCCGTGGCCCACAGTTAGCGGTCCAGTGGGATTCGCACTGACGTACTCTACAATCGCGCTTGTCTCAGCTCCGGTGGTGGTGCGCCCGTACGACGATCCGGCCTCCAGCGCGGAGGCAAGTTGGTCGGTCAGATAGGTATCCGCCAGCCGAATGTTGATGAAGCCGGGTCCGGCCACCTCGACCGCCTCTACGCGTTTCGGGTCAACTTGCTCGCGCAGCTTGTCGGCCAGCTCTTCGGCGATGGTGCGCGGGTTGTTCTTGAGCACACTGGCCAGCCGCATCGCGGTGTTGGTGGCCCAGTCGCCGTGCTCGGGCTGCGCCGGACGCTCCAGCTCCACCTCAAAATCGGCGGGGACGGCGTCGTAGGTGTCGAGAATAGCGCGCAGGTGCTGGCGGAGAGCGTCTCGCATAACGGCAGGCAATCATACAAAAGGGCGATGCATACACACAGAAGGTGCATGCACCGCCCAACGTAGGCAGTACAGGCGTATCCCGAAAGACACCCCGGCAGGTTTGCCGAAAAATTAGCCGGTGCATTCGTCAATCTGCAACGAATCAGCGCATGTCGAACACGATGCGCGGCTGCTCCATGCGGCTGTGCAGTACATCGTCGAACGACTCGTTGACGGTGTCGAGCGTGCGAGTTTCGCGGAGCACGGTAGTGTGGCCGTCGGCGTGAAGCTGGAAGACCTCGTCCAGGTCGCGGCGCGTGCCCACAATGGAGCCCTTGATGGTGAGGCCCTGCAGCACGGTTTCGAAGATCGGCAACTGGATGTGGTTCTCAGCAGGCAGCCCCACAAACACGAGGCGTCCGCCACGGCGCAGCGACTGGTACGCCTGCTCAAAGGCTTTCGGCGACACCGCGGTGCTGATGGCGGCGTGGGCCCCGCCCATCTTCTGTAGCTCAGCGACCACGTCATCGCTTTTCGGGTTGAAGGTGTAGGTCGCGCCCAGTTCTTTAGCCAGTTCCAGCTTCTTATCGACCAGGTCGACCGCTGCTACGGTGGCCCCGGCAATGCGCGCGTACTGAATGGCGAGGTGGCCGAGTCCGCCAATGCCGAATACGACCACCAGTTCGGAGGAGCGTGCTTCGGATTCCTTCACCGCTTTGTACGTGGTAACGCCTGCGCAGGTAAGCGGGGCCGCGTCGATCGGATCGACGCCATCGGGCACCTTCGAGACGTACTTACCGAATCCGCGTGCGTACTCAGCGTACGAGCCATCGATGCTGTATCCAGCGTTCTCTTGCTGTTCGCAAAGCGTTTCGCGGCCCGAGACGCAGTGCTCGCACGATCCGCAGGCGTAGGCGAGCCACGGCAGCGCGACACGGTCGCCCTCCTTTACGTTTGAGACGCTATCGCCCACGCGCTCGACAATGCCGATGCCTTCATGGCCGGGAATGAGCGGCATTTTGGGCTTGGCAGGCCAGTCGCCATGCACCGCATGGATATCGGTGTGGCAGAGGCCTGCGGTTTCAATCTGGATGGTGACTTCGTCGTGATCAGGCGTCGGCTTATCGACCTCGTCGATGGAGAGCGGTCCGCCAAACTCGTGGGCAACTGCGGCTTTCATGGTCGTGCACATAACGAATATAGGGTATGAATGAGAGGGAATGCGTAGCAAAAAAAGCGTACTGCCCGTAGGAATTACTCCGCAGGAACAGCGTCCTCGACCTCGACCACATCGTCGAGCTCGTCCTCGTCGAACATGCGCGACTTAGTGATAAAGCGCACGCCGAGCGGGATTTCAAGCGAGAAGCTCGCGCCCCGTCCGGGCTTTACGTCGATGATGAGCTGCATGTACTGCCAGTATTCGTACTGGTCGCGCGCAATGTAGAACGGGCAGTCGTGGATGGTGCCGAGCTTGATGTCGCTCGTGCCCACTCTGAACTCGTCGGCGGGGTAGCACATCGGCTGGGAGCCGTCGCAGCAGCCGCCGCTCTGATGAAACATGAGCGGGCCGTGCTCATCGCGCAGCTCGTCGATTACGTCTTTCGCGTCGTCGGTGACGGTGACTCGGGGAATCGGCATGGCAGGCAAGCGGCAAGGAGAAAGGAAGCGTATATGCAGCAGCCGAGCCGCCCCGAAAGGCGACCCGGCTGTGCATCCAGTAAACAACCGCTGTGTCACACGTGATTGTTTAGGTCATTTGAGCGCACAACATCCCTCCCCCCTAAATCCCCCTCCTCTGAGGGGGACTTCATGAGAGCGCCCTACTGGTTCCTTCCTCCCTGGGGAGGAAGGGTAGGATGGAGGGGAAAATACGCATCTGAACCCAACCTTTCAGGGTTAACACAGCACTACAGATAACGTGTTGAATCTATAGCAGTTAGAAAAAACCCATCGCGTTCTTGTCGTACGAGATGAGCATGTTCTTCGTCTGGCGGTAGTGGTCGAGCGCCATCTTGTGCGTTTCGCGCCCGAAGCCCGACTTCTTGTATCCGCCGAAGGCCGCGTGGGCGGGATACGTGTGATAGCTGTTCACCCACACGCGTCCGGCTTTGATAGCACGTGGCACTTCATAGAGTTCATGCGCATCACGCGTCCACACACCGGCGCCGAGCCCGTAGAGCGTATCGTTCGAGATCTCGATGGCCTCCTCCTGATCCTTGAAGGTGGTCAGCGACGTGACCGGGCCGAAGATCTCTTCCTGAAAGACCCGCATCTTGTTGTGGCCCTTGAAGATCGTGGGCTGGATGTAGTAGCCTTCGCTGGGCATGCCATCGCCGCCCATGCGGTAGGCATCGCCGCCGGTCAGGACTTCTGCGCCCTCGTCCTTGCCAATCTGCAGGTAGTTCAGGATCTTCTCGTACTGATCGCTGGAGGCCTGCGCGCCCACCATGGTGTCGGGGTGCAGCGGATCGCCCATCTTGATGTTCTCAACGCGATCAATGACGCGCTCCACAAACGCATCGGCAATGGACTCCTGCACCAGGATGCGGCTGGGGCAGGTGCACACCTCGCCCTGGTTCAGCGCAAAGAGCGCGGCGCCCTCCAGGCACTTGTCGAAGAACGCGTCGTCGGCATCCATCACGCTCTCGAAGAAAACGTTCGGGCTCTTGCCGCCGAGTTCCATCGTCATCGGGATGATGTTGTCGGAGGCGTACTGCATGATGAGGCGTCCGGTCGTGGTCTCCCCGGTAAACGCAATCTTGTTGATGCGTGGGGACTGCGCCAGCGGCTTGCCGGCTTCGACGCCGAATCCCTGCACGATGTTAATGACGCCTGGAGGCAGAATGTCTTGGATGAGCTCGGCCCAGAACATGATGCCAACGGGCGTCTGCTCAGCCGGCTTCAGCACCACCGTGTTGCCTGCAGCCAGAGCCGGACCCAGCTTCCAGGCGGCCATGAGCAGCGGGAAGTTCCACGGAATAATCTGCCCTACCACGCCCAGTGGCTCGCGCACCTGCATGCTCACAGTGTCCTGGTCGAGCTCAGACACGGTGCCTTCTTCGGCGCGAATGGCCCCCGCAAAGTAGCGGAAGTGATCGATGGCGAGTGGCAGGTCGGCGTTCAGCGTCTCGCGGATCGGTTTGCCGTTATCGACGGTTTCGACGCGAGCCAGCAGCTCCAGATTCTCCTCCATCACATCCGCAACCTGAAGCAGCATGTTGCTGCGCTCCTGTGCGGAGGTGTGGTTCCACGTTTTGGCGGCCTCGTGGGCGGCGTCGAGCGCCTTGTCGATGTCGGCTTTGCGCGAGCGTGCCACGCGGCAGAACGGCTTGCCATCAATGGGCGACACATTGTCGAAATACTCGCCGCCCTCGGGCTCGACAAACTCGCCGCCGATGAAGTTGAGATAGGTATCCTTAAACGTAGGCCGGTCGTAGGCCTTTTTCTCTTGTACAGCTTCCATAGCAACGGTGCGGGTCGATGAGGGTGGAAAACAACGGTAAGCTCTGCTTCGGCCTCCGTCCTTCGGCACCACGTACCCGGAACCGCTTCCAAAGTTTGGAACCGCTTCCATCAGAACGTGACATGAGAATGCAGCGATAGGAGCAGACGAAGCACTCTTAACATCGCCTTCGCAACGTACAATTCACTTGTTAAATCTTCCCAATCTGTTGTATATTCCTCTCAATCCGCTGTATGCGCGTTCTTCTTTAGGGTGTTATGGCTAATCTCGACGCGTTAGAAGCCATCCGCGCGGCTCATCCGCCCACCGATCTCATCGAGAACCGAACGACCTTCGGCGGGCCCGATGCGGAGCTTTCCATCTACGACACCTACAACGAAGCCACGCATGTCCGGCTCCAACGTCCGCACCCGCTTATCTGCGGCATGATTCGCGGTAAGAAGGTTATGCATATTGCATCCAACGAAACGACCCTGTTGGATGCCTCGGGAGCAGAGCGCACGTCTACAATCAGGGATGCGCCGTTCGACTTTATGCCGCACGAAACGCTCGTTTTGCCATCGGGACAGCCGGTGTTCATCGACTTTCCAGAGGCCGCACCCGATGCCCCAACAACCTGCCTGACGGTGGAAATCGACCGCGACCGGGTGCAGCAGGTGGTCGATCGGATGAATCTGCACATGCCGCGTGCTCCCGAATCGGGCTCGTGGACGTACGACGACCTGCGCCCCCAGCACTACCGCCACCTTCCCGATATCGACGAAACGGCGCGCCGCTTGGTGCACGTGTTTACCGAAGACCGCCCGTACAAAGACACGCTCATTGACCTGGGCATTACCGAGTTGGTCGTGCGTTTGCTACGGACTGAAGCGCGGGCCTTGCTGCTTTCGCACAGTGCCGAAGCGGCCAACTCGAATGGACTTGCAGCGGCTATCGAGCATGTAAAGCAGAATCTGCATCGCCGCATTACCGTAGACGAACTCGCAGAGGCGGCGTGCATGAGCACGTCGAGCCTGTATCGCTACTTCCGGAACGAGATGGGCTGCACACCGCTCCAATTCATTACCACCTGTCGCATCCGCCAGGCCAAAACCCTGCTAAGCGTGCCCGATCAGTCGGTTACGACCGTAGCGTACGAGTTGGGATTCTCTGACGTGAGTCACTTCATCCATACCTTTCGGGATGTTGAGGGCTGCACGCCCGGCACCTATCAGCAGCGCCACGCGCCTCACAACTCCAACGACGCGGCGTAGTCGCACCTGTTTGCTCATTCACTGCCAAGGTTGATGCCACGTATTGCACTGCTTGCTACGGTCTTGGGGCTGCTTGTGGGCGGTGCGCTCGTGTCGCAGCACCTGGAAACACCTGCCGAGGCCGCCACTTCGTCGTGGACCGACTGGCTCCTCGACTCGGCCCGCCCCGTGGCCTATGCCAACCCGCCCGTGGCAACCGACTCGCTGTCGGATGCTGAAGCGTGGACGGTCTTGCACCGGCTGCACCAGATGCAGGCCGACCGCCTCGCAGCGCTGCAACGCGGCGACACTGTTGCTGCTACGCGCCTGCTCGATAACGCGCTACGCATGGCCCATACATACACCAAGCGCCCCGGCTTTACCGAACGCGACGACGCCCGTGCCCTGGTGCAAACGCTCAAGCAGGCTTACCGCACGCGTCATGCGCTGCCCGACTCGCTAACGTGGCCCGAGGGCGACATCTACGAACTTCGGCAGTCTCTCTTCAAGGCCGTGAACGCCCCCGACTCGTCATTCAGCACGTCCTCGCCCCTCGTGGAGGATACGCTCCCTGCCGGCATCGAGCACACCCGCACCTCTGTGCCGATGACGGTCAACCCTCCCGTGCAGCAGAGCATCACCTTTTTGCTACGCAACGCGCGCCTGCATCTGTACCCGTGGATGCGCCGCACCGACACCTACTTCCCCATGATCGAGCACATCTTTGCCGAAGAGGAGGTGCCCGACGAACTCAAGTACCTGGCGCTGGTCGAGAGCGGCATGAACCCGTTTGCGCAGAGCCATGCCCGAGCCGGGGGCCTCTGGCAGTTTATGCCGAGTACCGCCCGGAAGTACGGACTTAGCATCACGCCGTGGGTCGACGAGCGCCGCGATCCCGAAAAATCAACCCGCGCTGCTGCCCGCCTTTTGCGCGACCTGCATACCTTCTTCGGCGACTGGCACCTGGCGCTGGCCGGGTATAACTTCCGCCCGGCCCGTGTTAAGCAGATCGTACGACAGACCGAGCAGGAGCAGGGGCGCCCCGCTACGTTCTGGGACATCTACGACGAACTGCCGCAGGAGACGCGCAACTACGTGCCCATGTTTATTGCAACGGCGCTCATTCTGTCGGATCCGAGTGCGTTCGACCTGGCGCGCGTTCGCAACGGCCCCCGATATGCATTCGACCATGTGCCCGTGCAGCACCCACTTCCGTTAGCTCAGGTGTCTGATTGGATCGATACGCCGGTAGCACAGCTTCGGGCACTGAACCCTGAGCTTCGGGGCGATCGCCTGCCCAACACGCCCGAACCGTACTTTGTGCGGCTACCCTACGGCACATTTCCAGACTTTGCGTCTCGCTACGCCTCCTACGCCCAGTCCGACGAAGCGCCCGATTCGCTGCATGTTGCCATAGAAACGGGCGATACGGTAGGCCGCCTGGCGACCCGTCATCAGGTAGACCGAACCGCTATGCCCAATCAGGCTCTGTCGGCGCTGCGTGAAGGCACTCCGATTCCCATTCCCCCAACCACCTACACCGGCAATGTGGCCCTGCTGGCTGATGCAGGAGCCCAGCCGATGCGCGTGCAATACAGCGCCCGCGCCACCCGCCGCCTCAGTCCGCCTGGCAGCGACCGCTTCGAAACCGGGTTGCCCGGCAGTGAGGATTCTACGCTCACCGCGCCCCCGCCCCCGGCACGTCCGTAAACGCTGGGCAAACAGAGCGCTACCGGATATGCCGTCGTCGGCGGCGCCATGGACGTCCGTTTGAGGGGGTAGTGTCTGTCAGTTCCGGCGTGTCTGTTTCGCTGCGTGCGTGTGCCTCCGAGACAGCGGCAAGCGCGGCGTACAGATCAAACGTCGCGTTGCTGGGGTGCAGGGCTTTAGGATCGAAGTAGGTGTCTACAAAGTGGGTTGAGAACTGCCCTGAGCAGAACGCCTCGTGCTGCATCGCAAACTGGCAGAATGGGATGGTCGTGTGCATCCCGGCAATTTCGTATTCATGCAGCGCACGGCGCATCCGCCGGATGGCATGGTCGCGGTCGCTGCCCCACGTGACGAGCTTGCTGATCATGGGATCGTAGTGGATGAGCACTTCGCCGCCTTCTTCCACGCCCGCATCCACGCGCACCCCAACGCCCGAGGGTGCGGCATGGCGGAGCAGGGGGCCAGGGTCGGGGAGGAAATTTTCGGTGGGATTCTCGGCATAGACGCGGCACTCGATGGCGTGGCCGTCAATCGAGAGGTCGTCTTGCGCATAGCCCAGCGGCTCGCCCGCCGCCACGCGGATCTGCTCGGCCACCAGGTCGATGCCGGTAATCGCTTCCGTCACTGGATGCTCAACTTGCAGCCGCGTGTTCATCTCCATAAAGTAGAAGTTGAGCTCCGCATCCACCAGAAACTCGACGGTGCCTGCATTCACGTAGCCACAGGCCTGGGCGGCAGCCACGGCGGCTTCGCCCATTTCGGCGCGCTTTTCCGGCGTTAGGATGGAGGACGGCGCTTCTTCGATCACCTTCTGATGGCGGCGTTGGATGGAGCACTCACGCTCGAACAGGTGAATAGTGTTGCCATGCGCATCCGCCAGAATCTGGAACTCGATATGGCGCGGCTGATCGATGTACTTCTCCACGAACACGCGTCCGTCACCAAACGCGTTCTGGGCTTCGCTCTGTGCCATCTCCATGGCGCGCGCAAAGTTCTCGGGCTCATGCACAATGCGCATACCCTTGCCGCCCCCGCCTGCTGCCGCCTTGATGAGAACCGGGTAGCCAATCTCCCCGGCTTTCTCGGCGGCAGTTTCGACGTGTTCGACCGCATTGGGCGTACCGGGCGCCATAGGCACGCCGGCCTCTTTCATGAGCGTGCGGGCTGCCGTTTTGTCGCCCATAGCGCGGATGGCATCGGGGGGCGGGCCGATGAAGGTAAGATTGGCATCGGCACACGCTTCTGCAAAGTCGGCATTCTCTGACAGAAAGCCATAACCGGGGTGCACGGCATCGGCGCCGCTACGGGCGGCTACGTCGAGCAGCGCCTGCATGTCCAGGTACGATTCGCTGGCAGCCGCCGGACCGATGTGGTAGGCTTCGTCAGCCAGGCGCACGTGGGGGGCGCGGCGATCGGGCGTGCTGTACACAGCTACCGTGCGCAGCCCCAGTTCCTGGCAGGTGCGCATGATGCGCATGGCAATTTCGCCGCGATTGGCAACGAGGACCGTGTCGATCGAAGAGGAATCCGTCATTTCGTCGGTACACCCAGCTATGGCATGAAATATGTGATTTACGTACAGATGCACGCTGTGTATCCCGCACCGTGCATCTCGCAGCATCCCGCAATGCGCGCCCGTTGCATAACAGACGTACTGTTGAACCTATGCCGAACACCACGTACTACGACACCTTGGGCGTCGAGGAAGATGCGTCGGCGCGTGAGATAAAGAAAGCATACCGCCAGCTCGCACGCAAGCACCATCCCGACCGCAACCCCGACGACCCCGACGCTGAAGAGCGCTTCAAGAAAATTCAAGAAGCCTACTCGGTGCTTTCCGATGAGGAGAAGCGTCAGCAGTACGACGCTCAGCGCCGCAATCCGTTTGGCGGCCCTGGTATGGGCGGACCCGGATTCGGCCAGGGCGGCAATGGACGTCGGCAGCGCGTAAACGTCAACCAGGAGTTTGGCCAGGGCGGCCTGGGTGATATCTTTGAGAGCTTCTTTGGCGGGGGCGTCGGGGGCCGTGCGCAGCAGGGCGGACGCGATCCGTTCTCGCAGGCCCGGCAGCAGCAACGCCGCCGTCAGCCCCAAACGCGCGATGCGGAGACGCGCCTGCACCTCTCGTTCAACGAGGCGCTCGAAGGGGGACGCCAGACTGTGGAGCTTCCCTCGGGCGAGTCGATCCGCCTGCGCATCCCCAAGGGCGTACGCTCGGGCTACAAGATCCGCCTGCGCAACCGGGGGCCTACCGGGCCCAGCGGAAAGCGGGGCGATCTGTACGTGACCTTTAAGGTCGGCGATCATCCGCGCTTCCGGCGGGAGGGCAACGACCTGCACCTCACCGAAACCGTGTCTGCACTCGATGCCATGCTCGGCACCAAGCGGCGCATCCCCACGCCATACGGACAGAACATCAGCGTCACGATTCCGGCAGGCACGCAACCCGGCGAAAAGCTGCGCCTGCGCGGACAAGGCGTACAGACAGAGAACGAGACGGGCGACCTGTACGTGCATGTTGATGTGCACATCCCAGAGAACCTGAGTGACGACCAGCGCGAAACGCTTGAATCGGCCGCCCACGATGCCGGGCTGCGGTAGGTACACCGCTTGCCTCCAACCTATCTGGCTCAATCTCTCCCCCCTGCGCGCTCTATGGACGACACCGCGCTGTCGCACCTTCATCCATCCGACATACGTGCGCTAACGCAGCTCCTTAGCGATGCAGTGGTGGGTGGCACTGATGTCACAGAAGCCGTGCACGCTGCTATTGCCGAGCGGGTCGGCATCCGGTGGATCGAGCGCGATGAGGAGCGCATGGGCGGCATTTCGGGACTGGTGTACCGGTCGGTTCGCGGCATCACAAATGGCGTGGCGCGCGTTTCCGATCGCATTTTGCACCACACCGAGCCTCTTCTGGACGACACACGAAGCTCTTCGCGCGAGCGGGACGCGGTCATCGCTATTCTGAATGGCGTACTGGGCGACTACCTGACGGCAATGGGAAATCCACTGGCCATGCCCATGCAGCTGCGTCGGAAGGGACAGCCACTCACGCTTCAGTCTCACCTCGTGGCCCAGGCACTGCCGGACGCCTCTCCGTATCTGGTAGTGTGGATTCACGGCCTGTGCATGAACGACGTGCAGTGGACACGCAGTGGACACGATCATGCCACCGCCGCCGAGCGCGATCTGCCGGTGACGTCGATTATGGCGCGCTACAACACCGGGCTGCACATTTCAACGAATGGAAAGACGATGGCCACGTTGCTGGAGCGGCTCCTGGAGGCCTGCCCTCAGCCCGTAGAGCGCCTGGCCCTAATTGGCCACAGCATGGGCGGTCTGGTTGCCCGCAGCGCCTTGCACTACGCCACCGAACAGGGGCTGCGCTGGCCCCATCAGCTTACCACACTGGTATGCCTGGGCGCGCCCCATCATGGCGCACCGTTAGAACGCGGCGGGGGGTGGATCGACTACCTACTGGGCGCTTCAACGGTATCCGCACCGCTGGCCCGGCTTGGGAAGATTCGCAGCGATGGCATCACCGATCTGCGCTATGGCTACCTGCGCGATGCCGACTGGAGGCGCCTGGATGCACAGCAGGTGGGGCAGGATACGCGCACGCCTACACCGTTTCCTGAACACATCTGGCCGTACCTGATGGCAGCCAGCACGGGCGCGCGCCAGGGGGACCTGAAAGACCGTGTCCTGGGTGATGGCCTCGTCCCGCTCGACAGCGCACTGGGGCGCCACCCCGATCCCGACCTGGCGCTGAACGTTCCGCACGAGCAGCAGTGGGTGGGATACGATATGAATCACTTCGACCTGCTTAGCGACTACGCCACATACCGTGCCCTCCGTACGCATCTGGCGCAGACGCTTTGAGCAGCCCATGCGCACCCAGCAGGATTTTGAAAGATGCTCTGCTTCCTCGCCCTCACCCCTCTTCGGGCTTGCGTTCCGCGTCGGCAGCGTCGTCGTCGGGAATGGAGCCGGGGGCCCCATCACCTTGAGCGTCGGTGATCGCTTCGACCTTAAAGTCGTCGAGCGCCAGCCCGTCGATAATGCGGTCGTAGCGCGTCAGATCGGTGGGCAGCAAGATCTGGTTCTCTCGGCGTCCGAGGTGCGCCAGCGCATGCAGATACTGCTCGGCCAGCTGTAGCTTCACAGCCTCCTCGCCACCTGGCGTATCTACCGCCCGCGCCACCTGTTCGATGGCCTCGGCAGTCGCATCGGCAATGGCCTTGATCTCTTCGGCGCGGCCTTCGGCCTCGTTAATGCGCTTCTCGCGCTCCCCTTCGGACTCGTTGATGAGCTCTTGCTTCTCGCCTTCGGCATCGTTGATGCTCGACTCCTGGCGGCCTTCGGAGCGCGCCACCGTGGCCCGGCGTTCGCGCTCAGCGGTCATCTGGCGCTCCATGGCCTTCTGCACCGTACGCGGCGTGTCGATGTTTTTGATCTCATAGCGATGCACCTTCATGCCCCAGGTCTGCTCAACTTCACTGAGCACTTCAACCACTCGGGAGCTGATGAGCGCCCGCTCTTGGAACGTCGTATCCAGCTCCATCCGCCCGATGACCGAGCGCGTGGTGGTCTGTGCGAGTTGAATGGCCGCCTGACGATAGTTCGTGACACCATAGCTGGCGTTCACCGGGTCCATCACACTCAGGTAGATGACCCCGTCAACGCGAACGCGCACGTTGTCTTTGGTAAAGCAGTCCTGCGGCTCCACCGGAATGGCTTGCTCACGGAGATCTTGTTTGTATCGTACGCGGTCAATGAACGGCACGAGCGCGTGGAAGCCCGCTTCGAGCGTTTTGTGATAGTTGCCAAGCCGTTCCACGATGTAGGCTTCTTGCTGGGGAACCAGCCGGATGGCCTTTAGAAACTGGAACAGCACATATACAGCGAGCAGCGCCAGGATCGCGCCGCTTATCATTTCAACAGAATCGTACATAGTACAAAAGGGGTCAAAGCGTCAAAGTTAGCGGACAGGAAGCCGGGGCGGGTTACGACGGATTCGTTTGGTTGCTAATTTGCGCCGCGCCCTCGAAAAAGGTTTTGAGGTTGGCCGCCTCTACCGGGAGCACCGACACGTTGGCATTTTCGACAATGCCTTCAAACTCTTCGATGTACTGCTCGGTAAGGCGCATCTTGACAGCCAGCGAACCACCGGGCTGGGCAATCGCATCGGCAATGCGCTCAATGCCATAGGCCGTGGCCTCGGCCAGCAGCTCCATCTCGCGCGCCTGCCCGTTGGCCTCATTGATACGTTTCTCGCGCTCGCCCTCCGACAGCAAGATCGCGCCCTGGCGTTTCCCCGCCGACACGTTGATGCGGGCATCGCGCTCGCCGCTCGACTCGGTAATCTCGGCTCGCTTCTCGCGTTCGGCTTCCATCTGCTTCTCCATCGTCAGCACAATGTCTTCCGACGGCTGAATGTCTTGGATCTCGTAGCGCATCACCTTTACGCCCCACGGGTCTGATGCCTTGTCGAGCTCCTCGACGATGGCTTCGTTCATCTCATCACGCTCGCTGAAGGTGTCATCAAGCGTAATCTTACCCACCTCACTCCGCATGGTCGTCTGCGCCAGGTTAATGGAGGCGAGCTTATAGTCATTGATGCCGTAACTGGCTTTGTGGGCATCCATCACCTTCAGGTAGATGATGCCATCAACCTCAACCTCGATATTGTCTCGCGTGATGCACTTTTGATGCGGCACATCGATCACCTGCTCGCGGATCTCTTGGCGATACGCCACGCGATCGACAAACGGAATGATAAAGTGCAGGCCGGGCTTCAATGTTGCGCGGTATTTCCCAAAGCGCTCCAAGATCACCTCTTCACGCATCTCGACCACGATAAACATCTTGAAGAGAATGAAAAGCGCCAGCCCAATCAGAAATAGAACAGCAGTCAGCATAGCAGCAACAAGTCAGAGGGAAAAAGACGGCGGTCGTTATAGCCGTGCGTACGATACACACGGAGGGGGACAGTACAGTGCAGCGTGGTAACGCCAGGCTGTAGCGTGTCTCGCTTTACGATGTACGAGAGGCATTTGAGGAACGTGAGGATGCCGAGCGGTCGTCTTCGGTTGGCGTGTCGGGCTCAGTCTCCGACGGACGCTCGTTGAGCGCATCGGAGAACTCCTCGTCGAGAGCGGCATGATCCACCGGCTCCACAATCCAGGTCAGGTTGTCGCGGTAGAGAATGCGCGCCTCGGCTCCTTTCGGCAGGCGGCCCTCGGTGGTGCGGGCATCCCAGGTGGCCCCGCGAAAGCGGATGCGACCCGCGCTCTCTTCATCGAGCGGCTCCACCACGGTTACGGTTTGCCCCATGGCTTCGGCGTCCTCATCGGTCATGGCGAACGAGAAGTCGCCCCCGAGGTAGCGCACGGCCAGCGGACGCAGCGCGATGGTTAGGCCGGTTGAGACGAACATCCAGACCAGTACCGACACCACCGGATCCGATACAAGCCCAAGCAGGCGCAGCCCAGCGGTAAGCAGGCCCCCCACGCCCAGAAAGAACGCAACGCCACCGGGCAGCACGGTTTCAAGGATCATCAGCAGTACGCCGCCGAGCAGGAAGATCCACGTGAGCAGTTCAGCATCCATCGGAATATCCAGCACTTGCATTTCGGCATAAGGAAAGGAAGTGTAGTGTTGTACGCCCGAACCGCGCGGTCGTGCCTTCCCAATCGACAAATAAACGGGAGCCGGGCTCTCATTGCCTCGCCTCACCAAAACTGCACGTGGGCTCAAGATATGTGATGGATCGGAAAACGTCCAATTGCATCCTCCGAGCAATGCGCACGAAATCCAATGTAGGCATCGGGCTACGCAGAGGGCGTGGGCGTGGCCAGTTCGAGGTGCGTATCGGTGCGGGCGAGCAGGTCGTCGGTGAGGTGGCTGGCAACGACGACGAGACCGCCTTCGTCGCGGAAGGTGGTGAGCGCATCAAGCGTGGCGGTGCGGGCCTGCGTATCGAGGCTGCGCAGCGGCTCGTCCATGAGCAGCACATCGGGATCTGCCACAAAGGCGGCTGCAATCTGCGTTTTCTTGACCATGCCGCTGGAGTAGGTGGCGATGCGCTGCTCGCGTCGTTCATCGAGATCAACGTGGTCGAGCCAGCGGCTCACCGTTTGGGCGCCGGTGTCGTCGGTCCACGCGCCGCGCGAGCGCATGACCCACTCAAGCAGTTCGACAGCCGTAAGCTGTTCGGGCAGTACTGCCGCAGCGTGCACAATGCCCACATGGCTCAGGTAGCGGTGCGGCGCATCGTGAATAACCTGTGTGCCGTAGCGAATGGTACCCTCCGACGGCGTAGCCAGAACCGACAGCAACCGCATGAGCGTGGTTTTGCCGGATCCGTTAGGCCCGGTAAGCACCGTAAGTGTACCGGGCGCAAAGCGATGCGAAAAATCGCGCAGGACCGGAGCCTGGCGTCCGTATCGTTTCGTGACGCCGTCGGCAACGAGTGCATCGGGCATAGCAGGCAAGGGGGTATGGTTAGAGCAGAGACAGCAAGCGTTGATGATTAAAGCCGCCTGTTATGCCAGCTGGCGGCGATGCGCGCCTTCGACACGGGCGGTAGCCCAAAGCGCGGTGCCCAGCGCCACAGCGGCATACAGCGCGACCCACAGCAGCACATCGGCCCCGGTATAAGCACGGCTTAGCCATGCGACTAGTCCCATACTTGCGGCAAACGGTCCCAGCCAGCGGGCGGCTACAAACCAGCGTGTAATGACCCAGTCGCGCGGACGCTGGAGCGAAAGGTGCAGGGCGGCGGGGGCCAGTTCGGGCCGCGTGAGCAGCAGCACCACGCCATTCTGCACGAGCACGAAAAGCGCCAGATAGCCGCTTACGACCATTGGTGCTACCTCTTGATACACGAGGCCCCAGAACAGAACGTGCCCCAGCGCCACGAAGCGCCCCAGCGGCAGCCGTCGGTCGAGCTGGCGCAGCGCGGCCCAGGTGGCCGGGCGCCACCGCGTAGGCACCCAGTATAGACTGCTGTACGGAATGGGGTCGCGGTCGGAAATTCCCATACTGCCCCCCAGCACCTCTTGAAAGAAGGCGTGCGTGCGATAGTAAAAGCGGTCGAACACTGGCACCAGCGGACGAACGCGCCAGGCCGCCCATCCGAGCACGCCCAGCCCGGCGGCGATGCTCAGTCCTGGCAGACCCGCCGTGCGCAGCAGGCCTTCGCCCAGCACCCCTGCAGCCCCCAAGAGAAAGCACCGGCTGGTGCTGAAGAGGTACGGCACCAGGCCGCGGGGTACGCTAAAGCCCGCCCCGCTGGCTTCGCGCATGCGGGCGTACCACTGCCCCGCTGCACCGGTGCTCCAGGCATGCGACACCGGGCCCAGCGCCACCGTATCCGCAAACCCGTAGAGCGACACGCCCGCAACCACGAGCACCCCGTTGACGTGCGGGACCATAGGTCCGTCAGCGAGTAGAGTCAGAAGAATTGCGGGAATCAGAAGCACTCCGGCTGTGGCCGTCCACCGCGTGAGCTGATAGCGCAGCAACGCCTTGGGCTGCGGGTTTAGCAGCTGGATACCCGCTGCCATGCGATCGGGGAAGAGCATGTTCGAGGCTGCTACCGATACCACCGCTGCGCTGAGGAGCGCCCAATAGCGCATAAGCGCGGCATGCCCCTCGGGCGCAGCAGAGAACACCGCTTGTGCCATAATGATACACACCACTACAACCAGAAGTCCATACGCGCCCAGCACCAGCGGAGAACGAGCACGGAGTTGGGCGTACAACGACACAGGGCCTGGGGGTATATGGAACGGCATTAAGACAGGGACGGCTCATGCACGCAAGGCCACAACGGCACGTTCCCGATAGGGCCCGTTCCTAACAGTTGCCGTTCGGCTGCGCATTCGCCTTGACCGGTTTACCTGCGGTTTCAACATACCTCCGGCACGCCGCGCCCCTTCTATCTATAGCGTGTTGTTTTCATGCCCAACGCCACTGCCAAAGCGCTTGAACAGCGTCTCTTACGCTCTTTTCCCCCCAATCAGCCTTACGTGCCCGATGATTGGCGCACGGCGGCTGTGCCGAGTGTGGTGCAGTCGTTCTTGCTGCACCGGCTTCTCGAGAAGCTCGACGAGGTTGTGCACAACATGCGCCAGGAAGAAATGGCGTGGGTCAACGACAGCGACCCTGAACTGGAGTCGGCGCGGGCGGCTTTTGAGGATGCCTTGCGGGACAATGGCCAGATCCCCGAATCCAACTGGGCCCAAATGGTGCGGCAAGCCAGCCACATTGGCATCTCGTACCTGGTGCGCCCGGTGCCCACCGCAACAGCCTATCTGTTTGAGGGACGCGACACGACGCTCTCCGTGGCGTACATCGCATATCGTATGCAGGCGCTGGCCCCGTACGAATACCTGCGTCAGGGATTGGACGCGTTTGCCCGCCACCGCGATGTGCAACGGCTGAATGCCAAGACCTTCCGCGAAACGCTCACCAAAGTCGACCGCCTCCTTACGCAAGACTATTCGGTAGACCGCTGGGTGGATACGCTGGCTCCCCTTTTTGAAGCGGCCGAGGCAGCTTATGGCGATCCAGGATGCCCCGTGCGCGTGCTGCATCCGTTCTTTGCGCACAAAGAGCAAACGGTCTATGCCGACCGGCTTCGCACCCTCGATGACGACCGTATGCTCACAGAAGCAGAACTGCGGGCGGTGCTGATCGGATCGCCGGTGTCGGCATCGCCGAACACATCGGCGTCCTCTGCACCTGCCCAACCCACTGAATCTGCGCCCGACGCCTCCGAGGATTCCTCGTCCGACGCTTCCGAGGAGGCTCCCGATCATCCGTGGGGCGACCGCGCCTCGCGCACTGAGACGGCTCCTACTTCCAATACGGATGCGCCCACGGAAACAGCGTCCCCTAAGGATGACAGCACGCCCTACGAATCCACCTGGGGGGTGCCCAGCCAACCGCGCCCGGTTGAGGCTGAGGAAAATAAGGCCTCTGCGGATGCCTCCTCTTCATCCGCAGAGAACGAAGAGGCGACTCCACTCTGGAAGCAATTTCATGCCTCCAAAAACACGAGCAAGGCGCCAGAGTCCGCACCTTCGGAAGGGGGTACCGCGCGGTGGCAGCAGTTTAAGAGCGGGGGTTCGAATCAGTCAGCTAACGCATCTCCATCCGGAAGCCCCGGCACCGACCGGGTGCAGTCGCTCGAAGCTGCCGTCTTCGGGCAGCCCGATGCCGAGCGTCGTAGTCTGTTCCTGCGGCAACTCTTCAACAACTCATCCGAGCATTATGCCGAGGTGCTCGGCAAGCTCCAGCAAGCCGCGTCGTGGAACGAGGCGTCGCAGATCATTGCGCAAGATGTGTTTCGACGCAATAAGATTAACATCTACAGCGATGCTGCTGTCAACTTTACGAATGCCGTTGAGCGCAATTACCGATGAGAAGCGGTAGCCCCGCATGCGATCCGCGTGAATACCCTGCGAGTGCTGATGTACGATGCGATGTGAGCCCATGAATCCCACTGTCGCATTTGGCATCTTCGTTTCATTCTGTATCTTGTGCGGACGTATTCTCTGCGGATAACCCCACCCTTGTATGTCGTTTTCTGTTGCGTTGCTGCGCGGTGCGTTTGGACTCACCGTGTTTATTGGTATTGCGTATCTGTTTTCCACCAATCGAAAAGCCATTGATTGGAAGCTGGTAGGTTCAGGTATTGCGCTGCAGCTGCTGTTTGCGCTGCTCGTCCTGAAAACCGACCCCGGCGAGGTCGTTTTCGATACGCTGGCCAGCCTCTTTAACACGGTGCTGTCGTTTACCTACGAGGGCTCTACCTTCATCTTTGGGGATTCGCTGGGGAGTCCGGCTGAGGGGCCGTTTGCCTTTCACGTATTGCCCACCATCGTCTTCTTTGCTTCGCTGATGGCGGTGCTCTACTACCTGAAACTCGTGCAGCCGGTGGTGCGCGGCGCGGGCTGGGTGATGCAGAAAACCCTGGGCATCTCAGGCGCAGAGTCGCTGGCTACCGCCTCGAATGTGTTCATTGGACAAACCGAAGCGCCCCTGGCCATCAAGCCGTACGTGAAAAGTATGACGAAGAGCGAACTGTTCGTGCTCATGTCGGGCGGCATGGCCACGATTGCAGGCGGTGTGCTGGCGGCGTATATCGGATTCTTAGGGGGCGAGTCGGAGGCCGAGCGCGTCCTGTTTGCCAAACACCTCTTGTCCGCCTCGGTGATGAGTGCGCCCGCGGCGATCGTCGTGGCGAAAATTTTGATTCCTGAAACCGAAACTCCCGAAACAGCAGGCGAGGGCGAGATCACGTACGAGCAGCCCAGCGACAACATTCTGGATGCCGCTGCCGATGGCGCCTCCGAAGGACTCAAGCTGGCGCTGAACGTAGGGGCCATGCTGCTGGCGTTCATTGCGCTGATTGGCGTGATCAATGCCGGACTCGGATGGCTCGGTGGGCCCACAGTGGGCGGCACGCAGCTCTACGACATCAACACGCTGGTGGCCGAATGGTCAAATCAGCGGTTCGAAGCGCTTTCGCTCCAGTCTATTTTTGGATTTGTGTTCGCCCCACTGGCCTGGGCAATGGGCGTAGAGACGGCTGACATCCTGAGCTTTGGCACGCTCATGGGCGAAAAAGTGGCCGTGAATGAGTTCATCGCGTTTGCCTCGCTGAGCGATCTGCGCGGTGTGATGAGCGAGCGCTCCATCATCATTGGCACGTATGCGCTGTGTGGATTCGCCAACTTCTCCTCGATTGCCATTCAGATTGGCGGCATTGGCGGCATCGCGCCCGAACGCCGGGGCGAAATTGCTGCGCTGGGGCTACGCGCGGTCCTCGGCGGCGCCCTCGCGTCCTGGATGACGGCCACCATTGCGGGCGTGCTCGTGGCGTAAGCCGGTCCTCTGGTGCGATCATATCGCAGCGCCGTGAGTATGCGTTTAGCGACCTGTAGCCCGGGAACCTGTGCCAACAGCTGTAGGAAGAGAGGGAGCAAGAGTGAAGGGGTGGAGCCTCCACGAAAGCAAGGGACGTTGGTGGTAGATATACCCCCTCAACTGTCCTTCTCCCCTGGGGCTAGTCTATGCACACAACCTGGAATAGCTGTGGGCGTCGAATACAAATTAGTGTTCTGTAGGCTGGTGTTCATTTTTGCCTTGATGCAAAAACGAACCAGACGAGCGAAGCGACTCACGAAGTAAAAAGATCAAGGCCCAAAGGATGACCGCAAGGGCCCCTGGAACAACTGGGCCTGACTGCTCCCTCCGGTCCGCTACAATTGATCAAACTCACTCGCAGGCTCGCTCAAACAGGATCAATTTTCGAGCGCGTCCCTCCGGGCTTCG
>NZ_JAWOAR010000337.1:0-5430 GCF_046498435.1 Longimonas sp.
CATCGTATTTCAGGGGGAAGCAAGATGCTCCGCCTCCCCCAACACGTGGACGCAGCTTCAGCAGGCAGGTGTCGATTCGATAATTGGTTGCTGTGGGCGAAGGCCCATCTCCGCTCCCCTGTTCATCGCAGTGCATAGCGCTTAATGCACCACGGTGATGCGCTGCGTGGGCGTGCCAGCGCGTTCATGCACGGTCTGCCAGCCCACCCGCATCCGAAGGAAAATGTGGAAGAACACAACGTCCGTCGCCACCCCAAACCTAAACGCAGCTTCAGCGGTTTACATCGTCCTCCAACAGTCTCCCCTCGTAAGCCCATGCCGTGCTATGGCCCGCCTACTCTGCTTCAGCGACGTCCACTCCAACCACCGCGCCGCTCGCGCCCTCGTGCAGCGCGCCCCCGATGTTGATGTCGTCGTGGGCGCTGGCGACTTCTGCGATATGCGGCGCGGCCTGGATCGCACCATTGGCATCCTGTCGGACATCGACACGCCCACCGTGCTTGTGCCCGGCAATGCCGAAAGTGCCGAGGAGCTGGAGGCTGCGTGTACCGACTGGGAAGCTTCCCACGTACTGCATGGCAGCGGAGCCACGGTCGGCGGGGTGTCGTTCTATGGCATTGGCGGCGGCATTCCGGTTACGCCCTTTGGCGCATGGAGCTGGGACGTCACCGAAGGGCAGGCCGCCACCCTGCTTGCCGACTGTCCCGACGATGCCGTGCTCATCGCGCACTCTCCCCCCAACGGAACCGTCGACCGCGACTCGGGCGGACGCTCGCTTGGCAGCACATCCATTCGCGATGCCATTCAGCGCACCGCGCCGCGCCTGGTGGTCTGCGGGCACATCCACAACAGCTGGGGGCAGACCGGCACCATCGGCTCAACAACCGTGCTGAACGCCGGACCGGACGGTGTTGTGCGGGAGGTGTGATTTCTCGAAACAGCCCGAGGTGCATTGCTCTTGACAGGTGTATTTGCAATCTGTATACTGTGATAAAGAATAAAATGAAACCAAATTGCGCAAATTGCAGATTTACAGGATAAGGATATGCTGATTGAGTTTTCACTCCGCAACTTCCGTTCATTCCGTGATGAGCAGACCTTTTCGTTGGTTGCCAGTTCTGGAACGGAGCACCAGGATACGCACACGACTTCTATTTCAACAGATGATAGTCGGCGTGTCCTTCGTTCTGCGGCTGTGTATGGACCCAATGCATCCGGGAAAACCAATCTGCTGCTGGCACTGCATGCTATGGAACAGATTGTTGTCAAATCGGCAGTTGCCAGTCAACGTGGGGATTTGATTGAGCCAATAGCCCCTTTTCGCCTGACGCGTGATAGTCGAGAAGCCCCAACAGCCTTTGAGGCTTCCTTTATTGTGGACGGAGTTGAATACCAATACGGTTTTGAAGCCACTCGCAAAGAGGTTGTAGCGGAATGGCTGTACGCCTACCCGCACGGGCAAGCACGGCGATGGTTTACACGTTCCTACAGTGCAAGACATCCTGATGGCACCTTCAACCCGGGCGATTACCTGAAGGGGCAACGAAAGCAGATCTGGGAAGCCACGCGTCCCAATGCGCTTTACCTTTCTACTGCCGCCCAGTTAAACAACAAGCAAATTGCTCCGATTTTTGACTGGTTTCGCGAGACGATTGCCTACCTGCCCGGACGCCGCGTTGGCCATCGGTTTACAGCCGAGACGTGCTCCAATGAAACCGAAAAGCAGCGTATCCTATCCCTCCTGCGTGCTGCCGATCTGGGTATTGAGAATGTGGTCGTTGAAGAGGAACCTGTTGATCTGGATCGTCTTCCGTCCGATCTACGAAATTTCATCTCATCGTCTGGTCAAGAAGGCGATGTCGAACACGTATTGTCGCAGACGATCCATTTTCAGCACAGCGCTGGAGACACCGAAGAAAGTCTGCTCGAACTGGAGGAGGAGTCGCAGGGAACACAGCAGTTTTTTGCACTGGTTGGGCCGATTTTGGATGTACTGGATAAGGGACGTATCCTTCTTGTTGATGAACTCGACTCCAGCCTGCACCCAAACATGGTACGAGAGATTGTTTCGCTTTTCAACAGCCCAGAAACCAACCCTAATGGGGCGCAACTGGTGTTCAACACGCACGATGTCACACTCCTTGATCAGGATTTGCTCCGCCGCGATCAAATCTGGCTGACGGAGAAGTTCAATGACGGAGCCTCCACGCTTATCCCACTCTTGGACTTCAAACCCCGAAAAGGAACTGAGGCCCTGCAAAAGAACTACCTTCAGGGTCGGTATGGAGGCATGCCGATGCCGCGTATCCGTGAAGAAGCACGTCGAGCAATAGCGCATTCCCAATGAGGCAAACTCGCAGAGCAAGAGGGCGACGCCAAGGCCAGCGTGAAATCTATGACCGCGTGCTCATCGTCTGTGAGGGCGAACGCACAGAGCCATCCTACTTCAAAGATCTGTGTCACGACTTGCGCATATCATCAGCCGTCGTCATCACTGGCGACTCTGACCCCGATCCCAGGGGCGTCGTTACGTACGGGCTCCAGAAATACCGCGAAGATGGCGATTTCGATCGTCTTTACTGTGTGTTTGATCGGGATACGCATCCTGAAAGTAACTTCAGGGCGGCCAAGCAGCAGCTGCGTCAAGCGCGTAAGTAACGCATTGATGCTCACTGGACGGTGTCTCGCCCCTGTTTCGAGTACTGGATTCTGCTTCACTATGAGTACACTGCACGTCGGTATACATCGCCCTCATCTCCGTGCAGCCAAGTCGTCAAAGACGTAAAGCAACACATCTCCAATTACGGAAAAGGGATGCGCGGCCTATACGACGAAACCAAGCCCCATCTTGACACCGCCCTTGAACGCTCCAGGCGCCGGTGGAAACAGGCCAAAGGAGTAGGATCTCTCAATCCGAGCACAAAAGTGCATAAGTTGATCACGTACTTGCACAACGTGCGTGGCTAATTCTTGGCCATACGGACTCACACTGCCCCATCACCGCCGGGCTGCGGGGCCTCGGGCGGCGTCCAGTCATTGTGGTGCACCAGGTAGAGCTGATCCTGCGCGCGCGTGCAAGCTACATACATAAAGTTGAGATGCGTAGCGTAGTCGCAATCTGCGTCCAGCCCATAAACAATCCCAACAGGTGCATCCAGCCCCTTGAAGCGCTGCGCAGTGCTATACGCCAGTTCCTGGTTTGTAGGCGGATCGGCCACGTCAAACGGCTTGAGTCTGTATCCACCCAAATGGTCTACCTCTGCCAACGCGGTGTTCTTCTTGCTATGCATCGCCAGCAGAATCATCTGGTTGGCCTCTATCCCGTCAGCGCGCAGTGAACGGATGAGCGTATCCAATTTGTCGATCTGCTCATCGGTACTGGTGTACGTACGCTCCTCGACGGCTATTCCATCATCCAGGTTGGGGTGATGGTGAAGAGATGTTACGCCACGTAAGTCAGCCGCATACTCGGCTACACGACGTGAAGAACGGCAGTTTCGTGTGATGCGAACGAGCGGCATGTCCTCCCACACTTCCTCTACGCTTAGCTGGGGACCGTAAATGTTTTGGTGGATGTCGGCAAATACGTACACATGAGGATCTTCGGGAAGCAGAAATTCCAGCGCTTCCCACCAGTTCGGGTAGATGTCTTGGGCCTCGTCGACGACCAAGGCATCGTAGTGAAGTCCTCGATTTTCAATGATATCCATCAGTAAGTCGGCACTTTCCTCCACCCAGAACGCCGTATCAGGATGGGGGGGCATTCGGCGGCGCGGCGTGTGAATGATGTTCGTTTCGATAATCTCATGGAAGTAGCGCGTGTCAAGATTGTCAATGTCCTGCGTCTGCTCAGACAGGTGCTGCGCCAGGAGCTGATTGTAGCACAGAAGCAGCGTTTTCTTCCCCTCACGGGCCAGTTGCTTCGCCCGGTTTTCTGCCAGCAGCGTCTTCCCCGTACCTGCCGGCCCACGCACCAGCACGCGCGGATTCGACTGAAGCGTTTCGTTGTAAAGCTTGGCTTGCTCTTCGGTAAGCTGATAGTAGATCTCGCGTCCCCGCGTGATGGTTGCCTTCTGTGTTGATGCTCCTTCCACATCACTCGCCGGAACCATCTGAAACGTACGCGCCAGTTCGTTCCAGGCCGTCTGTAGATTGGCCTTCCGTTCCTCCTGTGCTTTGGAGTCGAGTTCATTGATCGGATCTGCAACTGATCGCAACGCGCCTTTCACAGCGCCATCCAAATGTTTCATAGCATGCGCATCAATGCATGACTCCGGCGGATGCCCCACTGGCATATCGGAGTCCAACTCGGCACCTGGAAACACACAAGCAAACGCGTGTGGGATGCGAAGGGCTCCGCTTACCCGATTTTCCAACTCATCTTTCAGCGCATACATCCCCTTATGCGCCTGCGTAAATGGGTCCTTAATGGTATGCCACGTCCCATCGTCGTGTCGCTGTGAACGCCAGCTACCGTCTGACTGCCTTTCAATTGCGCGTCCCCCCTTTACCTCGATAACAAGCAATCCATGGTGCGGATGCCAAACAGCGAAGTCGATTTCTCCATAACGCCGGTTCCCCGAGTGATTCTGATACGAAATGTCTTGCGAATAAATCACCTCGTAGTCGTCATCGAGCTGGTCGTGTAGTGCTTTATAGACGATACCCTCAGCCTGTGGGGTGATCTTTTTGGGGTCGAGGGGCGGATGGACCATGGCCATTGTTTCTGCGGAGATCTGTTTAATATGCGATGAGCTAAGCATGTGTTAACGTAGCAAGAACGGCCGACTACATCAAGTATGCCGACCTCGTTGCGTTATCCGCTTGCATCACGCCCGGCTTCGCATCACATTGCGTATTCCGTACCGTGCTAACCAGCTTGCGTTATGTTGTGACCGCTTCTTCCGCTGCATTGGACGCCCGCCTGGCCCGCTGGGCCGCTGGGCACGCTGTGCTGCTCCTTGCTGCCACCGCAGCCGCGCTTGCGTGGAATACGCTCTGGCCGGTCGCCCTCGCCGGCACGGCATCGTTTGGGGGATTCGTGGGCGCATTCCGTCGCCACTGGACGCCCACCGGCCTTTCCGGGCTTAAAATTGAATCGGAGCTTGGAAATCCCTGTAAAATAATTTATAACGATAAAACCCTGGAAGAGGACATTGAAAAAGGGGAAACCAGGAATTTGCATAAAGTTTTGTAATTTTAAAGGGTTTTTCATAATATTTTAAGAATAAAAATTAATGAAGATTGAAAGTTTAAAGCTGAAGAATTTTAAGGTTTTTAAAGATGTTGTTATAAAGGATCTTCCGGGAATGTCTGTTTTTATGGGGACTAACGGTAGCGGAAAAACTACCCTTTTTGATGTTTTTGGTTTCTTAAGTGATGCATTGCACAATAATGTTAACATCGCTGTAAACAGAAGAGGAGGGGCGG
>NZ_JAWOAR010000003.1:0-6610 GCF_046498435.1 Longimonas sp.
CATCGGGCAAGGCCACCGCCAGGCGGCTACCCGGCTTCTCCAGCCCCGTCAGGCGCAGTACCGCATCCAGCAGATCGGTGCCGGTGATGATGCCCACCAGCGCATCCCCCTCGACCACTGGAAGCGCCCCAATGCGCTCCTGGCGCAGCGTACGGGCCGCATCTTCCACCGGATCGCGCGGCCCTGCCGTGATGGGCGGCTTGGACATGACGGTGTGTACGGCGTCGTTGCGTGCCACAGGCTTGTCGGTGAGCGCGCTCGTGGCATAGCGGATGTCACGATCGGTGATGATGCCCACGAGCGTATCTTTGGCATCCATTACGGGCAGATGCCGGATGGTGTGCTCGTGCATCTGCGCAAACGCCTCGTGAACCGGCGCGGTGGCTTGAATCGTGACCACCGGGTGGTGCATGATGTCTTGAATGAGCATAGCGAGTGTGGGGAATGCGGAAGAGAAACTCGGCGGGCAGGTAGATCTCCAACATACCAAACGGGAGGCATGGCGCGCAACAGGGTAGGGCTGCGTTGTGGGAGGGGCGCTCGTCTTTAAGACAACCCAAATTGTGAGTCAGGGCACACCCCCCCCCTCACATACCGTCATCCTGACGCCCCCAGGCGGAAGGATCTCAACGCTGACCTTACACACTTGGAATCGCGCCCCCCGCCGGAGCACCCCATAGCACAATCCGCTCTGAGAGCTTCACTTCGTTCAGCATGATGATGGAGAAAGCCTGAGGAGAACGACGTGCTGGAGGGTTCATCGATTGCTGGAGGCTGAAGGTGCTCTTGGGCGCGGAGGTCTCCGGCAACACGGTGGGTGGCTTCTACGACAGGCATGCTTTCGTCACAACAGCTGAAGCCCCATCGACAAGTCCAGCGCGGTAACCGAGTGCGTAAGCGCGCCCGAGGAGATGGCGTCCACGCCGGTGGCGGCAATGGGGGCCACGGTGCGGAGGGTGACGTTGCCGGAGGCTTCGGTGCGACAGGTGCCATCTACGCGGTTCACGGCGGTCTGGAGCATCGAGACGTCGACGGTGCCGTCGTCGGTGACGTGGGTCATGTTGTCGAGCAGCAGGATGTCGGCACCGCCGTGGGCCAGGGCCGCGTCGAGTTCGTCGAGGGTGCGCACCTCCAGTTCGATCCCGAGGTCGGTGCTGTGCGTGTTGCGGTAGCGGTGCGCGGCATCGAGCGCCTCGGCGACGCCGCCGGCAGCGGCGATGTGGTTGTCTTTGATGAGGAAGAGGTCGTAGAGTCCAATGCGGTGGTTGGTGCCCCCGCCCAGACGCACGGCCCACTTGTCGAGGGCGCGGAGTCCAGGGGCAGTTTTGCGGGTGTCGAGGATGTCGGGGGCGTGCGGACGTGCGGCGTCGACCATGCGGCGGGTGGCGGTGGCAATGCCGCTCATGCGCTGCATCAGGTTGAGGGCCAGGCGCTCGGCGGTAAGGAGTGCGGCGGCGTTGCCGCGCAGGGTGCCGACCGTCGTGCCGGGCTCTACGCGGGTGCCGTCGGAGATGTGCCAGCGGATGGAGATGGGGGCGTTGGCATGCCGAAAGACGTGCGCTGCCACGTAGAGTCCGGCCACTACGCCGGGCGCTTTGGCGGTGATGGTGGCTTGCGCGTTGGCATTGGCGGGGACGGTGGCGGCAGTGGTGATGTCGCCAGCGCCCACGTCTTCGGTCCAGGCGCGAGCGAGGAGCGCGTCGAGGTCGGCCTCGGAGAGGTAGGGCGGCAGCGTGGACATGGCGGACATCGCGTAGGTTGGAGGGATGGGCGAAGAGCCGCACCGCTGGTTACGAACCCAGCACCGGGGCAAACGCCTCGCGGACCCGCTGGGGCAGCCGGATGGGGCGCCGCTCCTTTGCATCCATAAAACAAAGCGTGGTGTGCCCCGTGGCGATGCGTGTGTCATCGGCAGGGCGCCGCACCACGTAGTCGATGGGGATGCGGACGGTGGGCATCTGGCCGAAGCGGGCGTTGATGGCGAGCAGGTTGTCGTAGTAGGCCGGGGCGTGATACTGCACCGACACCTTGATGACAGGCATGATGATGCCGTCATCTTCGAGGGTGCGGTAGGCCAGTCCGAGGTCGCGCATGGCCTCGGTGCGGGCCATCTCGAAGTAATCGAGGTAGTGCGTGTGGTAGACCACGCTCATGGGGTCGCACTCGCGGTAGCGCACGCGGTGCTCGTAGGAATACGTGTAGGCCGGGTTGTCCATGGAAACGGTATGTGCAGCGTGCGATGCGGTGGATACGAGGGGCCCGTTATGAGTCTACGGGTGATTCGGCAGTGGTGCGCTGGTCGTAGGCGCCGATGCGGTCGAAGCGCTCCAGGCGTTCGTCGAGCAGGGTGTCGGTGGGGCGATCGCTGAGCGTGTTGAGGGCGGCCCCGATGGCGTTGCCGACAGCGTTGAAGGTGGCCGTTGGGTCGCGATGGGCCCCGCCGATGGGTTCGGGGACGATTTCGTCGATCACGTTTACGTCGATGAGGTCGGTGGCGGTGAGCTTGAGGGCGCGGGCAGCGTCTTCCTTATAATCCCACGAGCGCCACAGAATCTGCGAGCAGCTTTCGGGGGCGATGACCGAGTACCAGGCGTTTTCGAGCATGAGCACGCGGTCGCCCACGCCGAGTCCGAGCGCGCCGCCGGAGGCACCTTCGCCAATGACGATGACGATGATGGGCACGGGCAGGCGGGCCATTTCGAAGAGGTTGCGGGCAATGGCCTCGGCCTGGCCGCGCTCCTCGGCCTCCATGCCGGGGTAGGCGCCGGGGGTGTCGAGCAGCGTAACGACGGGCTTGTTGAACTTAGCGGCCATCTTCATGAGGCGTTCGGCCTTGCGGTAGCCCTCGGGGTTGGGCATGCCGAAGCGACGAAACTTGCGCTCTTTGGTGTCGCGCCCCTTCTGGTGGCCCATAATCATGACGGTGCGGTCGTGGTGGCCGTACTGCGCGCCCTGAAACTGCGCAAACCCGCCCACAATGGCGCGGTCATCGCCAAAGCGGCGGTCGCCGTGCAGCTCCACGAAGTTTTCGGTCAGCGCTTCGATATGGTCGAGCGTGTACGGGCGCTGCGGATGGCGGGCAATCTGCACCCGTTGCCAGCGCGTAAGGTTGCGGTAGATCGAGACGCGCAACTGCTCGACGCGCTCTTCGAGAGCCTTAATTTCGGCAGAAAGATCTTTGGCGTGGTCCTGATTGAGGGTCCGCATCTCGTCGAGCTTCTGTTCCAGCTCGTACAGCGGCTTCTCAAAATCGAGGAGATACGTGTCGTCGGCCATGGCGGGCGAGTGGGTCAGCAACAGTGGGACAAGAACAACAAGTATAGCACTGCAACATGCGGGATGCAGGGCTAAAAGGCAATCGGTGGGCAGCACGTACGGGGCGAAGGCGGGGGCAGGTTGCATAATTTGGCGGTATTTTGGCGGATTTGGGGCAATGCAGCCACGCTATCGGGCGGCCCGTGTGCATCTTGCCGAACGAGGTGTCGTACCAAAAAGCATCTGTCGCATTCTGTAATCTAACGCTACTGCCCGCTGCCCATGCCCGGTTGGACGACTTTTCAAGACGTGCGCCCCACGCTCAGGCTGGCGGGCCCGGTGGTGGCGGCACAGATGGCGCTGGCCTCGCTGGGCTTTGTGGATACGGTAATGGTAGGCCGCCTGGGAGCCGACGAACTCGCCGCCGTGGCGCTCGGCAACTCGGTGTTTTTCTTTCTCTTTATTGTGACGTCGGGGGTGCTGCAAGCGGTCAACCCAATGGTGGCGCAGGCATACGGTGCCGGAGAGCGTATGCCCATTGTGCGCAGCGTGCGGCAGGCGCTCTGGCTGGGTACCGTGCTGGGGGCTGTGGCGATGGTGGTGCTGTGGACCGTAGAGCCCGCGCTGCTGTGGGCTGGGCAAGAATCCGCTACTGTGCGCGCGGCCATGACGTATCTGCATGTGATGCTGTGGGGCATTGTG
The DNA here is from genome assembly GCF_046498435.1 of Longimonas sp. NCBI lineage: Bacteria > Pseudomonadati > Rhodothermota > Rhodothermia > Rhodothermales > Salisaetaceae > Longimonas > Longimonas sp. The sequence goes on from NZ_JAWOAR010000003.1 coordinate 3,958, forward strand.
CCCGCGCTCTGGTTTATGGGGATGCGCGGGTTTGTGGAGGCGCTTGGGCACCCATTTCCGGTCACCGTCATTGCATTCTGCGGCGTAGCGGTGAACATTGTGGCGAACGGACTGCTCATGTACGGCTGGGGCCCGTTGCCTGCGCTGGGTATTGTGGGCACCGGATGGGCCAGCGTAGCGGTGTTCTGGTCGATCTTCGGACTGCTGGCCCTCTTTGTGTACCGCGTGCCGCCGTTTTCGGAGTACGCAATCTTTGCTGCGCTGCGCACCCCCGATCCGGCCTACTTTAAGGAACTGCTGTACATTGGCGGACCCATCGGCATTGCGCGTGGGGTAGAGGCGGGGCTCTTTACCATGACCGCGCTCATGGCGGGCGTGCTGGGATCAGAGGTGCTGGCGGCGCACCAGATTGCGTTGCAGTGCGCCTCGCTGGCGTTCATGGTGCCGCTGGGCATTGGCATTGCGGGATCGGTGCGCGTGGGGCAGGCGGCCGGACGCAACGATGCGGCGGGGGCGCGCCGGGCGGGCTTTACCGCGATGGGCTGCGCCACCGCTACTATGATTGTGTCAGCTACGCTCTTCTGGCTCTTTCCAGATGCGATCGTTGCGTTTTTTATCGACCCTACGCTGCCCGAAAACCAGACCGTAGCCCCGCTGGCCGCCTCGCTGCTGCTCATCGCCGCCGTTTTTCAGGTGTTCGACGGCGTGCAGGTGGCTGCTGGCAGCGCGCTACACGGACTCAAAGACACGCGCATCCCCATGGTCATTGCGTTTCTGACGTATTGGGGCATTGGTCTTACCAGCGGCTATGTGTTTGGCGTTCAGGGGGATGCGGGGGCACACGGGCTGTGGTGGGGGCTGGTGCTGGGCCTGGTGGCCGCCTCTATCTGGCTAACGCTGCGCTTCCATCAGAACGTAGAGCACGCTGTGGAGACGCGCGATATTACCGCGCCGACCCATCCGCCAGCGGCGTAGGCAGAGTTGAGCAAGGCATTCCAATCCTTGCGCAGGCGCTCCTTGCCATGCGCTTCGCCTCTCGTGCCTGCGCTCAACATGGAGGACGTACGCAGTTTGGGGGCCCATGCTTAATCGTGTTGCTGACCTGCCGGGGGTAGATGCAGAACGGGAGCGCTCTGCCGCCGCCAGGCGCACTGCAATGGCCCGATAGCTAATATGCGGCCACGTGGTTTACTTCTTGGTACCGCTTCTGTATCTTATGGAAGCAGTGCAGACCGCGCTGCCAGCAGTATAGCTCTGTTGCCCTCGGTGCTCTTTTGCCTCTGAACCCAATGGCCTATGGCCTTTCGACTTACCCTTACCGTTCGAGACGAGCCGCCGACGCGCATGCTCTTTGAGCAAGATAAGGTAACGGTAGGGCGATCTCCCACCAACGATGTCGTCGTGGCTGACCCCAAAGTCAGCAAAGCCCATGCGGTTATCGAACTATCTCCTACGGGTCACCATGTGGTGCGCGACCGGGAAAGTAAAAATGCCACGTTTGTGGATGCGGATCGGGTGGAGCCCGAGGCCTCTGTGCTGCTAACTCCTGGCGCTACGGTGCACATTGGCGACAGCGCCGTTTCGTACATGCCGCTTGTGCCGGCTACGGAAACCCCTTCCGCATCTGAGGAAGCCCCGGATCGCGATGCCGCGGAACTGCCCGATGACCCCACAGCGCTTCTCGATGTGTTTGCGCAGTGCCTGTCACGCATCGCAGCAACCTGGAGTCATAACGGAGAGCGCAGCGACGAGGGCGAGGCCGACCGTGTCGGCCAGTACATCGATACGCTGGACGAACGCGAGCGCCACGTACTTGCAGAGATAGCACAGCACGGAACAGAAATGGCACAGCCGGAAACAGAGGACGCACCTGATACACAGGTCTCCGATGAGGACTCCGATGATGCCTGGGGTACCCTGCCCCTTGCCCTGCGCGATCTGCTGGAACTTCCTATTGAGGTGTGGGGACACCTGGAGGAGCCGCCTGCTGCGAGCGGAAATCCCTTTTTTGACCATCCCACGGTGGCCGATATCGAAGCTGCATTGCGCACGCGTGGCGTCTCCTCTTCTGATCCCAACCCCTTCCGAGATCTGTGTACCGCGTTGCGATATGTTGTGGTGCATCATGAAGCCGTCTTGCGTGGCTACCGAGCCAGCATTGAAACTGGGGGACAAGCGCTGCTGCGGCACATTAGTCCACGCGATTCCTCGCCCGGGGCAGGAAAAACGGGGGTATTCACGCGTGTATTTGGGCGGGGCGATAGCGGCGTAAACTGGGAGCGCCTGGAGCGACAGTGGCGCAAGCTATACCACAGCAACTGGGCCGCGGTAGAGGAGAAGCTGTTTCGACCGTCGCTGTTAGCCACCTACCGTGAGCATATGCAGGAGCTTCCCGATGTGACCGAGCCCTCTCTTCCGAAAATGGACGATACGCCGCTTGAAGAAGTCTCTCCCGCCTGATTATACCATCTGCGCTGAATCATCATACAGGTGTTTGCAATCGGTGAGCGACGAAACTCGCCTTAATGTCGCCGGGGACGCAAGCGGTACCGACAGCGGTCGGCACAGGTTACCCGGCTATGGGCTGCAAATCCTTAGCCCGGGATCAGGAGCGAAGCGCTGGGAGCACCGCGACCGAGTACTCCTGGGGTGC
>NZ_JAWOAR010000005.1:0-6693 GCF_046498435.1 Longimonas sp.
GTGGCGAACATGAGCCTGGGCGGTGGTGCCAGCACGTCGCTCGATAATGCTGTCGAAAATGCCGTGAGCGATGGTATTCTCGTTGTGGCCGCTGCCGGCAACGACAACACGGATGCCTGCAACGCCTCGCCGGCCCGCGTAGACGATGCCCTGACGGTTGGATCGACCACCTCCTCCGATCAGCGCTCCAGCTTCTCGAACTACGGCTCATGCGTTGACATCTGGGCTCCCGGCTCCGACATCAAGTCGGCCTGGTACACCAGCGATACCGCAGAAAACACGATCAGCGGTACGTCCATGGCGGCCCCGCATGCTGCGGGTGTAGCAGCGCTCTATCTCGAAGGCAATAGCAGCGACACGCCTGCATCGGTCTTTTCGGGACTCACTGACACCGCCACGTCGGATGCACTTTCCGACGTTGGCAGCGGCTCGCCCAACCTCCTGCTGTACAGCCCGCTTGATGGAAGCGGTGGTGACGACGGTGGTGACGATGGTAGTGATGGCGGCGACGATGGCGGCGACGACGGCAGTGGTGACGACGGCAGCGGCACCAGCCCCTGCTCCTCGTGCGCCACGTACACCGGGTCGTTGAGTGGTTCCGGCGACAGTGCCCAAGAACCCGACGGATCGTACTACGCGGGCAACGGATCGGAAACGGGCTATCTGGAAGGCCCGAGCAGCGCCGACTTCGACCTGTACCTGTACCGCTGGAATGGATGGAACTGGAGCGAGGTCGACTCTTCAACGTCGGCTGACTCCAGCGAAGAAATCGATTACAGTGGCTCCTCGGGCTACTACCTGTGGGTCATCGAGTCGTACAGCGGAAGCGGCAACTATACCTTCTACCTCGAAGACTAAGCCTGTTTGCACGATTCTGCTACGCATCTCGTAGCAGGTCGTATGCAACTATCCGCTTATACTACCGCGCGCCGGGTCCTCCTCAAAGGGAGGGTCCGGCGCGCGTTCATTTGGGGAATACTCCGTGTTGTACGTCATGTGTTGACGTATTTTCAGAGGGCTACCTGAGATGGCCAATCATGAGCCTGTATCATGAGCCCGTAAGCACGGCGGCCCAGTATACCCACGCCATGAGAACGAACTGCAACGGAATGCGAAGCCAGAGCATCCAATTGGGCAAATCTGAGAATCGGCCTTCAGGGTCACGGGCCATGAAGGTATGCACCGGAAGAAACACCACCAGCATGCCGATGAGTCCCCATGCGGCATAGACCTGCACGCTCGGAATAAGCACCCCTGCGCCTCCAGCAATTTCGAACACGCCGCTGGCATAGACCAGCAGACGCGGCGCCGGCAGGTACGTGGGCACAATGCGCGTAAAGATGCTTGGTTTTATGAAGTGCGCCACACCCGCGGCTATAAACATTGCTGCAATGGCGTAAAGCGAAAGGGTTTGCATGATACTGGGTCGCGCTGTCAAAAAAGAATGTCCGTTGCCCCAACGAATGCATGGCGGGGTGTAACTTTCCCGTAGGCGGGTATTATAAACAGGACACCGACCTTGTGACTACAAATAAAATGAGCTACAATGGATACAAACGTAGGAACGATCGACCGAATCCTTCGCATTGGAAGTGCGCTGGCGGTGGCTGCTCTGTACGCAGGCGGCGTGATTAGTGGTACATGGGCGCTCGTACTGGGCGTGGTAAGCGGCGTGCTGCTGCTTACGGGGATGGTGAGCTTCTGCCCCCTATACCGCCTCATAGGCGTATCCACGTGTCCGGTAGATACCACAGCGTAAGCTTTCGCATCCCACATACAAAACAGGTAAGCCTCTGTGCATCTGCTTCTGATTGGCGGCGGTCACGCTAGCGTTGCGCTGTTTGAGCGCGCCGCTGCGTGGCGCGAGCATGGCATCGACATCACCCTGGTCTCCGACCATCCGTATCTCTACTACTCAGGCATGGTGCCTGAACACCTGGGGGGCGTGTACAGCGAAGACGAGGTGCAGATCGATCTGAAGGGATGGTGCCAGCATACCGGCGTAACATGGCATCAGGGCCGCGTGGTGCGCATGGATCCAACAGCACGCACCGCCACAACCGCCTATGGCTCCACACTGCCGTACGACGTAGCGGTGGTCGACATAGGCGCGGCGAACCCATCTCCGCCCAAGGGTACGGCACAGGTCACAGGCACCAAGCCTATGCATCAGATTGCACGACTGGAGGCATGGCTGCGTACGCTGCCCGAGCGCACGTCGCAGCAGCACCTGGTCATTGCTGGGGGCGGGGCGGCAGGTACCGAACTGGCACTGAACATTCAGGCACGCATTCGGCGCACGGCCCCGCGTCGGTGCACCGTAACCGTTGTGGAGCCCGCTAAACGACTGATCCCGTCATTTCCAGACGGAGCCAGCCAACGCGTGGCCGACCTGTTTTCCAGGCAGGGCGGACGTCTGCACACCGGCGCACGTGTGCAGCATCGCACCCCCACGCACGCGGTGCTCGACAACGGCACCCGCCTGCCCTGCACACAGCTCGTGTGGGCCACCGGATCGGTGGGACCGCCGCTCTGGCAGCGCACCCCATTTTCGTGCACCGACCAGGGCTTCGTGAAGGTCGTCGATTCGCTCCAGATCCCCTCGGCCCCGCGCGTGTTCGCCGCCGGAGACTGCGCTGCCGTTGACGGATACGCCGACCTGCCCCGCATTGGCGTGCATGCCGTAAAGCAAGGGCCTCTCCTCGCTGAAAACGTGGATCGCATGCTGCGGCACCTGCGCGACGGAAAACCGCCCGAACGTGCGTACCACCGTGACGGACTACGCGCCTTTCGACCGTATCCCGTAGCACCACTCATCTTATCCACTGGCACTGCAAAAGGCCTGTGGCGCGCCGGGTCGGTCTGGTGGATGCGTGCGACAGCGCTTCGCATGAAGCACCTCATTGACCTCCGCTGGATGAACCGCTACCGCCTGCCCCACCAGTCCACATGGGCTCCACTCGATGCCGTGCATGCCCGGTCGGCACAGCAGCCAGCGTAGCCGCGTAAGCCGGGGTCCCGTTCGTTGTGATACGCTGACCCGCTCGTGTGCGCATGCGCGTCCTCCTTGTCGAAGATGACACCCAGATTGCCGATTTTGTAGCGCAAGGCCTGCAAGAGGCAGGATATGCCGTAGACCACACCGCCGATGGCGAAGAGGGCTACCGCTACGCCCTGAACGGATCGTACGCTGCAGCCATTATCGACCTGATGCTACCACGCCGCAATGGGCTCGACCTTATCCAGAGCCTGCGGCAGCGTGGTGTGGACACGCCGGTGCTTATTTTGAGCGCAAAGCGCTCGACCGAGGAGCGCGTGGAAGGCCTGCGCGCCGGGGGCGATGACTACCTTGTCAAGCCGTTTGCCTTTACCGAACTCCTGGCCCGCGTGCGTGCCCTCATCCGGCGGGCATCGGGGCCTACCGCATCTACTGAGCTTGTCGCAGGGCCGCTCACCATGAATCGGCTCGACCGTACGGCGGCGCGCGCCGACACCGCAATCGACCTGCAACCGCGCGAGTTTGCCCTGCTGGAATTGCTCATGCGCAACCCCGGACAGGTGGTCTCGAAGACGATGATCTTAGAGCATGTGTGGGACTTCAACTTCACTCCGCAGACAAACGTGGTCGAAGTGCTGGTGCATCGGCTTCGCAAACGGATTGACAAGCCCTTCGATCAGAGCCTCATCCACACAGTGCGCGGCGCGGGATATGTCCTCCGAGTCAACGAATAGCAACACGGTGAGTAGTCATTGTACAGACTATGCGCCCAGTCGCGCGTTCTGGACGCAGTACCCGCTCGGGTGGCGCCTGGTGGCCGGATATGCAGGGCTGTTTGTGGGAAGCGTAGCTGTGCTGGCTGGGCTCGCCTACGGACTCCTCATCTACTTTTTGCAGCAGCCCGATCGGGCGTTTATGGAGACGCAAGCCCGAACGCTGGCTGCCACGTACCAGGGCGGCGGCCCGCAGGCCGTCCGGATGGTGCTTGATGCCCACACGTCCGACGAGCAGTTTCAGGAACTGGTGGTGCGCCTCACCGATGACGACGGACACACGTTCCTGCTGCACAACCCCGACAACTGGCAATCTGCCGACCTGGCCCGCCTCGCCGCTGCCGATCCCCCTGATACCGAAGCATGGATTCCACTGGGGGCCGCCCAAGATAACGACCCGATCGAAGCATTTGCCCTGCGCATCTCCCCAAACCGCATTCTGCAGGTGGGCATGGACGCCCCCTTGAGCAACGAGATTCTGCGCTCTATGAAGTGGGTCTTCCTTGCCAGCGCACTGCCTGTCTTGCTGATTGCACTGCTCGGCGGCCTGATTCTGGCCCATCGCGCATTGCGTCCCCTGCGGACTGTGGTACGCACGTTCGAATCAATCATCGAAACAGGCGATGTAGCCCAGCGCGCCGCCGCTCCACAGGAACAGGGCGAATTCACCCAACTGGTGCACCTCTTCAACCAGATGCTCGACCGTATTGAGCATCTGGTCGCGGGCATGCGCACCACACTCGACAACGTGGCTCACGACCTGCGCACCCCCATGACACGTCTGCGCGGCCACGCCGAAATGGCGATGCGCAACGACGGCGCCTCCAAAGCCGAACTGCGCGCCGCACTCGCCGACACCCTCCGCGCCTCCGACGCCGTGCTTGACGTGCTCAACACCACACTCAACGTAGCCGAGATGGAGTCGGGCACCGTCTCTCTAAACCGCACGACAGTGCGCGTGCCCGACCTGGTCGATAGTGTAGTGGATGCCTACCGGTTTGTAGCGGAAGACAAAGCCATCACCCTCACTACGCAGATCCCCGACGACCTACAGGTGCAGGTGGATACCTCGCGCATGCGGCAAGCGCTGGCCAATCTGCTCGACAACGCCGTTAAGTATACGCCCCGAGGCGGCACAGTAACGCTTCAGGCCGCGTCGACGCCCGACCACGATACGTACGCTGTACGCTTTACGGTGCGCGACACCGGCGTGGGCATTCCGACCGAGGAGCAGCCCCGTATCTGGGACCGGCTGTACCGTGGCGACCAGAGCCGCACCGAGCGTGGACTGGGCCTGGGCCTGAGCCTGGTGCGAGCCATCGTTGAGGCCCATCAGGGCGAGGTGGCTGTTGAAAGTGAGGGCAACACCGGCACCGCCATGCACATCTGGCTGCCGTAGCGCCTGCCGACCGGCCAAGCTTACAAAACTGTAAGCCCGTGGTAAGGTGCCTGCAAGTCTGCTGTTGTATAAAGGAAACGAATCAATCCTACCTATCCCCGAAATCAGCCGCATAACAAACCTCATGCCGCGTACGCAGATTGATGGGGATGCGCGCACTGCGTCTCAGTCTGTAATCGTCTCTCCTAAAAAAACCTCCTGATGTGCATGCAGAATGTCTCTGCTGCTCTCCACTCAGCTTCCTACCGCATCGCAGCGGTTGCACTGCTGGTCGTGCTGATGCCCCTGTTGAGCAGGCCCCCCACCGTTCAGGCACAGCCTGCTCCCGACAGTACGCACGTTCCCACCATCGGCGTGCTGGTGCAGGCCTCCGCGCATGCCGCAAGTCATCCCACGCTCTACACCGATGGCTTCAGCGTAGACCGCGCACGCTTCGCCGTATCAGGCGATCCGGTGGCGGGGGTGAGCTATGAACTGGAAGGCGACTTCGTAGACGATCTCATCGTCACCGATGCCCACGTGGACCTGCAACTGACGTCTCACTGGATGCTGCGGGGCGGGCAGTTTCGTCCGCCGTTCAGTTACGGACAGCTCGTGTCGTCGTCGGCTACGCCGTTTGTGCTGCGGGCGCGGAGCGTTAAGGCGCTTGGACTGAGCCGTACGCCGGGAGCCGCAGCATCCTATCAGCCGCACAGCGCATGGCACGTGCAGGTCGGCGTGTTTAACGGAGCGCGCCTGCGTGCAGCACCCGATCGCCCGGAGCCGTCCGCTCAACAGACGGCTGAGGAGCAGTTGCTGTATGTGGCACGGCTGACATGGACCCCCGAGTGGGATGCAGGGCGTGCCGCCGTGGGCGCAGGCGTGGCCCACGATCCGGCAGGCGCTGCAGCGCAGAGCGGACCGAGCACGCGATACAGCGGCAATGTGCATATTCAGCATCGTACGGTGGCCCTCACGGTAGAGGCTCTGACTCGCACCGAGGCAGCACCGGGCGAGATGGAGACCGGCGCGCAACTCACAGGCACGTACCAGGTCGCATCCCCCCATACGCTCCGTGCACGAACCGACTGGGTACGCTACAACGGCCCTGCGCCCGAGGCGCCTACGCAGCTGGGCATTGGCTACACGTACCAGCCCGTGTCGTATTTGCGTATTGAAACAGACATGATTGCGCCCATTGACGAGCGTGCGCTGAAGCCGGTCGTACTGCGTACACAGCTGCAAATACATCTGTAAGGACTTCAGAACCCTACTTTATGCAATTCACGCTCATCTTGTATAGTATATATGAATAGTATTTATACTTACCTAAATCACCGGAACTCACACGCGAGATGGTCTGTCGGCTAAAGCGTCGCCCGCACAGCTCATTGGTAATCTTCTTCACCTTGCGGGTCGAGACGCCCTGGACGACCATCTCCATCAAGGCCAGCACGAGGGCTTTCTCGTTGCGTTGATAGCGCTCAAAGAGTTCCGTCTTGAAGGTGCCCTCACGGTCGCGGGGGACGTCCAGTTCGAGCGTT
>NZ_JAWOAR010000008.1:0-4277 GCF_046498435.1 Longimonas sp.
CCGGGATATCCGCACCCCAGGAGTACTCGGTCGCGGTGCTCCCAGCGCTTCGCTCCTGATCCCGGGCTAAGGATTTGCAGCCCATAGCCGGGTAACCTGTGCCGACCGCTGTCGGTACCGCTTGCGTCCCCGGCGACATTAAGGCGAGTTTCGTCGCTCACCGATTGCAAACACCTGTATGATGATTCAGCGCAGATGGTACAATACCAAATCCGGTTACAGCATTGCGGTATTGCTCCTCTACGAGGCCCCCGATGTACGTCGTCGGTCGGCCTCGTATGGGGATGGATGGATGAGTGGATGTTTTTCTTATTCCCCCTTCACACATCCCCTCCATACACCAACGACGCATGCGGAGTTGGTATAAACGGACAGGGGGCTCGCTGCCGGTTGTTTGAACCTATGCCAGCACGCACCAAGGCGGCAAACATTTGCCACAACCTGGAAGGGGTCGTTGTTCTGGGGGGCGCCCTGATCAAAGCATCTTCTTGAGGAAGGCCAGACTGAATGTACCAGCGATGTACGTTGAACTCCGTTTCTGCTTCGGTCAGAGCAATCTCCACTTCGATTTACTTCGTTCACGAGGGTGTGCCGTCCTTTGAGCAATGGACCCGGACATGTCTGGCAGTGAGAGTAGAGCGCAGAATCGCTCGGTAAGGCACCCCGCCTCTATGAAATAAAGAATAAATCAAAAGAGAAGCTGTTATGTGTAGCACTATTGCTCCATATCAGGAATAAATCGTAAGCGCTTTCAAGAATCTTAATAGATGAAGAAGACTACCATAGCTGTGTATTTGCCGATGCGCTTTTTATGCAGTTCAGTATGCGCATTTGGTAGATGCATATGTGCGCCCGCCCCCTTCATAGCCAACCGAGCCTATGCGCCCCTTGAGCCGATTTCTATTTATTGCTTGTGTTATTGCCAGTGCAGTTGTACTGCTTGGTGCACCAGAGGCAACCGCTCAGGTCCAGCACGAAACGAGCGATATTACGGGCCAAGAGCGCGTGTCGAGCACCGGACTGCGCGATGCGGACGTCCAAAACTACGCTGGAGATGATATTGCGTACAAGGCTGAGTACGTCTATCAGCCTGAGACCACCGAGGAGTCTTGGCGTCTTACGTTTTACGGATTTACCGACCAGCGAACCGGTATGACACAAACTGATCGTGCGCTTGTCTGGATTGATGGACAGCGCCGTCGGATCAGTGAAGTGACCGCTCGCGCACGTCGTATTGATGATGGTGTGCTCGAAATCCAAACTGCCACGATGAGCGCATCAACGTTCCGGCGCATTGCTACCGGAGAGACCGTGCAGTTTACCATCGGGTCGGCAGAGTTTGACCTTCTGTATGAAGACCGCGCCGATATGCGTGCGGTTCTTGAGGAGGCGAATGAAATTGCCTCGCCCGGAACGCAGCGCCAGCGCGCTGACAACGGCAACTGAAGACGCGAACGCTGCCCTAACGAGTAGAGCGCGCTTCTCTTCGTAAATACCTCTTGCAGCGGGCGGTGTGTGCCTTATAGGTTCGCATCGCCCGTTGATTTGTGCGAGGCAGTGGCCGCATCTTGGTCATCCAGACGCGATTGCTTGACTTCTGCCCAGCGCTCCGAGAAGTCCTGGTAGAACGACTCCATAAGCTGGTAGAAAGCGTGCATGTGCTCCAGGTTTTTGATGGTTTCAGCATCTCCCAGGTTGTTCTGCTCCATGCGTCGCAAGTAGCGCTCGGCTAACGAACGGTTGCGGCGCACCGTGGCCATGTTGAACTTGAAGTTGTTGTAGAAGATATCGGGATGGGCCACGTAGTAGTTGCGTCGGTTTACGGGGCCATCCACCTTGCGCACGACCCCCATATCGGCCAGGCGCCGTACAGAGATGGAGATCGGGCCTTTCGAGTGGCCCAGCAGTTCGACCATATCGTCGAGCGAGGCCGGTTCACTCTGCGTGAGCAGCAATCCCACGATGAGGCCTTGCAATCGCTTTAGCCCATGCGATTCGTAGATATTGCCGAACTCCTGAATGAGCTCTTCTTCGACCGGAGAGGGGGCGTGGGCCATAAAATGCAGATTACGAGGTTAATACGGGGAGTCGGCCAGAACAGGCACGGCATGCGGCAAGGCGAGAGACATATAAAATATGCCGTGCGATGATAGTTCGGGTCGCTTTCAAACCGGTAATGCCAACGGTAGGTTCGCCAATCGCTAACACCCAAGCGTAGCAGGCATTGGAACGGGGGCGCTGTGCATCAGGTGTGGATCATGCGACCGGTCCATGCGTCGGATATGACGCGTGGTGACGCAGTGCGTTATCGGTTCGCTGGTTGTTGTATCCGTTTTAGGGGTTACACTGCCGCGCTTTGCCCAACTGTTTGTATGAATATGAATTGCGCTGTATGGCTCGTCTTATCAAACGCTACGAGAATCGTAAACTCTATGACACTGAAGCCAGTACATACGTGTCGTTGAGTGACATCGCCGAGTTGGTGCGAAGCGGCGAGACGGTTAAGGTAGTGGATCAGACCACCGGGCAAGACTTGACGGCGCAGACGCTCACGCAGATCATTCTGGCCGAGGGAAAGGAGGGGCACTCGCCCATTTCGGCAGAGGTGTTGCACAAGCTGCTGCGCCGCAGTGGAGCCGCGCTTGACGCGGGGCTCGATCAGCTCCGCGTTCGTGTCGATGATCTGGTTCAGCACTCGATGGACCGCCTGGGTCGCTTGCTGCAAGGGCCGCGGGCTGATGAGTTGGATGCGCTGCGCAATCAACTGCACGAGGCCGAGCAGAAGCTGGGGGCACTTCTCAATGCTATCGAGTCGCCGGGAAACGAGCAAACGAGCTCCGAAGGAGGGAAATCAGATAACGAGATGGTATCTACATCGGGGGAGACGGGGGAGCAGACGCCCCGCTCCGCGCGCTAACGTGCTCTTGCTGCGGGCATTACCCCGAGCGGCGGGCCACACCCATAGGGCGATAGCAGACTAAGCCAAACGTTTGGCTGGTCCGTCAGTTGGAACCGCTTTCACGACATATCCATTAGCGACGCGCTGTTTCTCATTTGGCTTTCGGATGTATGGCTACGAATTCTTCTTCGGTTGGACTGGCATGTGCAGGGGGCGTGATTGAGGGGGCCATTTACGAGGTCGGGGCCCTGTGTGCACTCGATGAGGCGATTGACGGGCTTGACCTGCACGGGCTGGATACGTATGTGGGCGTAAGCTCAGGCGCGCTCATTAGTTCGTTTTTGGCGAATGGGGTGTCGGCGCAGACACTGAGCCGAGCGATTGTGTCTGAGTCTGACGCGGACCCACGCTTGAACGTGCAGCCGGAGGTGCTCTTTAGCCCGGCGCTCCGCGAGTATGCCGAACGTATGCTGCGTGTACCGGGGGCGCTCTGGCGGACGTTCCGCTACTTTGCTACGCATCCGACCGACCTTTCTGTAGTTGGGCTTTTGTCGACGTTTGGTTCGGTTGTGCCTACGGGGTTGTTCGATAATACGCCGCTACACCGGTTTCTGGCCCAGGCCTTAACGCCTCCTGATCGCACAAACGATTTTCGCGAGTTGCGCGCAAAGCTGCGCGTGGTAACGATGCATCTGGACTCATCGGAGGTTGCGGTGTTTGGGGGGCCGGAGCGCAACCATGTGCCCATCTCGAAAGCGGTGCAAGCCAGCACTGCACTGCCGGGGCTGTACTGTCCCGTCGAAATCGACGGCGAGTACTACATCGACGGCGTAGCGCGGCGCACGGTGCATGCGAGCGTGGCGCTCGATGAGGGTACCGACCTGCTGTTCTGCATTAACCCGATTGTGCCGGTGAATGTGCAGTTGAAACGCCATGCCAACCGCTTGCTGAACGAGCATGGGCTCATCGATCATGGGCTTCCGGCTGTGCTCTCGCAGACATTCCGCGCGATTGTGGATTCGCGCAAAACTACGGGGTTCAAGAAATATGCGCATACCCATCCGGATGCGGATCTCATCTTGATTGAGCCGGAGTACGATGACACGCGCATGTTCTTCTCGAACATCTTCAGCTTCAAAAACCGCCACGACGTGTGCGAGCATGCGTACCAGGCTACGCGGCGCCACCTGCGCACGCAAGCCCCGGCGCTGCAGGCTACGCTCCGCCGCCACGGGCTGCGCCTACGCCTGGATGTGCTTACGGATACACGGCGTACGCTCTTTCCGGAGCAGAAGCCGTCGCGCTCCAGTGCACAGTCGGTCCTCGACGAAGCCGACCAGGTGCTCGACCGCCTGGATCTGGTGCTGGAGCAGTTGCG
>NZ_JAWOAR010000090.1:0-8186 GCF_046498435.1 Longimonas sp.
CTCCAGGCAGGCGGGTTCGAGGAGGGCGCGCTCTTGCGCGAGGTAGAAGTAACACGTATGCGCACCGACCAAGAAGGCAACCGCCGAGCCACACCCATCACGATTCCATTGGGTGGCAGCCAGTACACTGATCCGGTAAGCTTTGCCGAAAACGACTCGCTCCAGGTACTCGACGCAGCAAGCGAATTCGACCTTCAGCACCGCGACCGCATCTTCGTACGCAAAGACCCGGCGTTCCGTCCGCAAGAAACCATTACGATAGAAGGCGAAGTCCGATTTCCGGGCGAGTATACTATTCTGGAAGACAATGAGCGCTTAAGCGATGTGTTAACACGTGCCGGGGGCATTACCGCGACGGGATACGCTGGCGGGGGACGGCTGATGCGGGATGGCGAACAGGTGATTAGTGATCTTAGTGAAGCCCTGGAGGGACGCGATCGAAGCGACATCATCGTACAGCCCGGCGACGAGATTGTGATTCCAACACAGCCTAACACGGTAACGGTACAGGGTAACGTGGCCAACGAGGGGCTTATCAAACATGAGTCGGGGAGGCGAGTCGAGTACTACCTCGACCGCGCCGGGGGGCTGCGCGAAAATACCGAACGAATCTTGCTCACGCAGGCGTCGGGGGCAACCTTTCGGGTGCGTACCGGCTGGTTCCGGCGCACGCCGCGTGTGGACGATGGCGCAACCATTCGGGTAATTGCCGAACCTGAAGAGGAAAACAACGAGGAGGAGTTTGACCTTTCGGAAACACTGACCGAAGTTACCGGAATCTTGTCCAGTGCACTCACGATCATTGTGCTGGCATCACGCGCCTTCGACTAATTCGATACATAAGACGTTAACTCGTGCAGGGCGGTCGACCCTCTCTTTTTCTGTACTGCGCCGCCATAGCATCCTGAATAGCTTCCCCTTATGCCTGAGTCTTCGTTGCCCACGTCCGAATCCTCTGAACAGCGGTACGTAGGTGAACAGCGGTATGCCGAGGAGGAGATCTCGCTTCTCGACATTCTGGTTGTGCTGGCCCGCAACCGCCGGTTTGTTATTGGATGCGTGGTTGGACTCACCATGGTGGGACTGATCTACGCCATTACAGCCCCCGAAGAGTTTACTGCGGATGCCCAGGTAGTTCGTGAGGTAGAAGGAGGGGCAGGGGCCGCACCAGGAGGACTCTCGGCGCTGCGCGGTCTGGGGGTTAATCTGGGAGGCACAAGCACCGGGCTAACCTCTGAAGCCTATCCGCGCATCTTAACCAGCCGCGAAGTACGGCTGCTCGTTGCACGCGATACGTTCTACTTTGCGGATGTGGAGCAAGAGATGACACTTGTCGACTACCACGCGCGCGACGACTTCAGCATCGGTTCATTTCTAAAGAAGTACACCATTGGCTTGCCGGGGCAAATATTGCAAGCATTGCAATCAGATCCGCCCGAGCGTCCAGTCGAACTTGGAGCTGGCGACGAGCCCGTGTACCCCACCGAAGATGAAGAGGCGGCGATGAAGGCCGTAGACAACATGGTTTCGTCGTCGGTCGATGTGGAGAGCGGGGTTATGTCAATTTCAGTAACCGACAGCGATCCTGTGCGTGCTGCCGAAATTACTGATAGCTTTCTGACGCATCTTATTGATCGTGTACGCACGATCCGGACCGAAAAGGCCCGGCAGACACTCACGTTTGTAGATGAGCGCTTCGACCAGGCCCGCGAAGAACTGGAGGCTGCCGAGCAACGCTTAGCTGAGTTTAACGACCGCAATCGCGAAATCCGCAACGCCCGGCTGCGCACCGAGCGCGACCAGTTGCAGCGTCAGGTCCGGTTTGCCTCGGATCTCTACAGTGAGTTTCAAGCCCAACGTACTCAGGCCCAGATTGAGCTCCAGCGCAGTGAGCCGGTCATTACAACCTTAGAAGCGCCAACCCCCCCGATGGAGCGCAGTGCCCCGCAACGTTCTCTCATTGTGGTGCTTAGCTTCGTCTTAGGGGGAATGCTGGGTATTGGCGGGGCATTCGTACGCACGTTCCTGGCAAGTGCAGAAGAAGACGAAGAACGCCAGAAGCTGGAGGAAATCAAAAACGCCTTCCGGCATCCATGGGGACGCGACGAGGTGTCAGCCTCCGAAGAGACGTAAGAAGCCGCATAAAACAGCGTGCGTCCTACTATAGTGTCAACGGTCAATGTGTGGGTTACAACATGCCCCGTTTACATGCTGTCATCTTGAGCGGAGCGAAGCGGAGTCGGACACGAGCGCAGCGACTGATGAACGCAGTGAATAAAGATCTCCCCCGAGGTGGGTAGGGCCTCTGTCCCACCGTATCTTCTGAACACCAAGGAGATGGTTCGACTGCGCTCACCATGACACGCTTCGTTGGGGGATGATGCCAGGGTAACCATCAAAATGAGGGTTGACACAGCACTACTCGGACTCATCATATCCAGGACGAGCCACGACAACGGCTAGCTGGCGTCCGGTGGGCGATGCAGCGATGCGAGAGGGCGTAGCAGGTGCCCAGTCATACACGGCGCGCCAGGATCCTGCATCAGGATGCCACTGGTACAATGTGGTGCCCGACGTCATAAGCAGGTGGCCTTCAGGCGTCCACACGTGGTCGCCTTCGTCCTCCAGAGCCGGGGCATACGCCTGCACATCCCCTGAATTACGCACCACGAGGACCGAGTCGGCCACACCGTCGTGGCGCTGCACAGCACTCACGCCGGTTGCATGCGTGCGGTGCTGAATGGAGCGGCCTATGTTGCGGCGTAGCGTGGTCGGGGCGGGGTTTTCGTCACGCGCGCTCCATTGCAAGGTGGGCGGCTCGCCCAGCACGAACAACGCCCAGTGCGTCGTATCCACCGGAGCAAAGTAGCCTACAGGCTCAACGTCTGGCAGCAGCAACGTCCCGGTTTCAGCAGGAATATCCGCTTCCTGCATCGAAAACTGCCAGAGCCGCTGCGTGCCGTCGTCTTCCACACGAACTACGGCGTAGGTGCTGTCGGACAGCGGGGTCGGGGAGTATTCGCTGGTTGCAGTTTGGGTAAGGGGATGCGGCGTGTCGGCATCCAGCGGCCAGCGGTAGATATCGGTTTGACCGTTACGCTCGGAGGTGTACAGAACGGCATCTCCGGTCGGGGTGAACTGCGGCTGGTTGTCGTAGCCATCGCGCTCGGTGCGGTTGGCGGGCGCATCGAGGCGCAGGGTGTCGTCGGTGAGTGTATACGACGCCAGGTAGATGTCGGTCGAAGGGGGTGCAGCAGCGGTGTCATCGTCTGATGCACAGCCGGCGCTTAAAAGTAGCACCAACAGAACCACGGGCATCAGCCCAGCGGCAACCGGCCGAAAGCAGATCATGAAGAAAGGGCATCGGCATGAAGAACAAACGGCGGGATTGGGCACGACAACGCCTCGGCCACGGCCATGAGCAGGTCCGCTTCGGCATCGGTCACGTCGTCATCGGCCAGGACGCAGCGGGCACAGGCGTCAATGACCTGTTGTTTGAGTTCCGGGCGCGTCTGGGCAAGGCGGTCAAGCGCATCGTCGAGTTGTTCGGGATGAGCACGCACGCGCTGGTGGGCACTGGGATCGCTAACCGCATCAAAGGCTGCGATTCCGGCACGAAAGGCCTCCGATGCTTCACGATTGCTGGATGCACCGGCCTGGGCGATCATAGAAAGCAGGGCTACGGCATCATCCTCGATCTGGCTAAAGCGCTTAAAGCGCGAGCCGTCATCAGAGGGGTTCTGGATATGATCGAGCCGATGCCGCACGATGGTTTCGAGCGCGTACTCGAACACCGTGAGTTGGTTATCGGCGCGAACCAGGGCTTGCACCACGTCGTGAATGGTTTCGTGCTGCTCGGAGGTACGGTCGCGCAGCGCCGGTGCTGCGATGCTGAGCAGGGGGAGGCGTAGGCGATGCGGCAGATCGTGCAAATCGTCGAGCAAGCGTTCAACTTCGTCGCGTTCAGCCTCGGTAACGCGGGTACTGAGCACCTCCATCTGGTCAGTACGGCTGTCCGATTCGGCATTGGGAGAAATCAGCAAGCCGTACACAATGGCCGTAGCCCCAATCGGCTCGTGGGCCGCATCGATGAGAACCTCGGGCAGCGCATTGCGCAGCTTGGCCCCAAAGTCAACGCCCTCGGCAGTGAGTGCGCCCGCTTGCGAAACCACATCATCGGCCTTCGGAGCCGAGTGGTCAGACGACGCCGTGCTGCTGCCACCTCCCGCAAATCCTGAAGCGCCCGCTGCCTGCGCCGCCCCCGCCCCGTCCGACGCCGACGACTGCGCCGTGCGCTGCTCGCCCTCAAACTCTGAGTCGATGCGTTGAATGCGCTCATCGAGCGGCGGATGGGTGGCAAATGCACCGCTGCCAAACAGCTTGCTGGCCACGCCGTCGCTGAAGAAGAGGTGGCTTGACTCTTCAGCTTTGGGATGTTCAATTTTGGAACCGGCTTCGTATCCCCCTATTTTTTTGAGGGCTCCCCCGATGCCTTTCGGATTGCGCGTAAACTGCACAGCGGCAGCATCGGCCAGAAACTCGCGCTGGCGCGACACCGCGCTCTTGATGAGACGTCCGCACAGCAGCCCTACGCTTCCGACGACCAAAAGCCCCACCCCTGCGGCAAGCAGGATGAGCTTGCTTTTATCGTTGTCGTTGCTGCGGCGGCGGCCCATATTGCTATAGAAGGTAGCGCGAAGCACCGTACGCCCCAGAATAGCGATGAGCAGGATGCCGTTGAGCACCCCCATCAGACGGATGTTGAGCCGCATATCTCCATTCAAAATGTGGCTGTACTCATGCGCAATAACGCCCTGAAGCTCGGCCCGATTGAGCTGCTTCATGCAGCCTCGCGTTACGCCAATGACGGCATCATCGACCGTGTAGCCAGCGGCAAAAGCGTTGATGCCCTCTTCTTCGAGGACGTACACTTCGGGCGTGGGCACCCCCGAAGCAATCGCCATCTCTTCGACGACGTTGCGGAGCACCTGCTCGTCATAGTCAGACGGATTCCGGTCGAGCGGGGTGCCCCCGAGCGATTCAGCGACGACATGACCGCCTTGCTTGAGTTGAATGATCTTGAACAGGCTACCGCCGCCAACAATAACGACCGTGCCCACCACAATCAGTCCAAACAGCGCGGGTTGAATGGGCGACACCCCGCCCTCGCTCGCAAACAGGAGTACGGCCAGGGCCACGCCATACCCAACAACAACGAGCCCAATCATGGCTACGATGAATAGCACAATGAGGCGCTTCGTGTTGCGCCGGGCTTCATCTTGACGTTCAAAAAAGTTTTTCATGGGAACGGGCTACAACGCACAACAGCAGAGGGCAACCGGGAATCCCCAACGCACCTAATCGAACGAGACTTCGGGGGCTTCGCGGACCTCGGCGGTATCAACTTCAAAGTACTCGGCCTCACCGTAGTCAAACAGGTTGGCAATAATCACCGTCGGGAAGCTTTCGCGGGCGGTGTTGTAGGCGCGCACGCCGTCGTTGTAGGCCTGCCGCGCAAAGCTCACCTTATTCTCGGTGGTTTGCAGCTGCTCTTGCAGCTTCAGCATGTTTTCGTTCGCCTTCAGCTCGGGGTTGTCTTCCACCTGAATCATGAAGCCGCCAATCTGCTTATCGAGCATCTGCTCGGCGGCGGCCAGGTTTTGCATGGCCTCCGGATCGCCCGGATTGGCCTTTGCATCTTTTCGAGCCTTTTCCGCCTGATTACGCGCGTCGGCCAGCGCCTGAAAGATCTTCTCCTCATGCTGCAAGGCGCCCTTGGCGGTGCTGACCAGTTGTGGAATGAGATCGTGGCGACGCTGAAGCTGCACGTCGATGTCGGAGTACAGGCTCTGGTAGCGCTGGTCCAACTTCACGAGTTTGTTGTACTGACTCACAGCGTACAGCCCCACCAGGACAACAGGGATGAGCACCACAGCCAGCACAACAATGATAATAAGTACGGTAGACATGGCGTATTGGAACGTTAGCGAAAAACAACAGCGAGGGCCACTTCATCATGCGTGCTTTCGGGGATGCAACGGCCATACCGGGGTTGACCCACGGCAAACCATACCGTAACTCGGCTCCTAAAACAGCACAGCTTTTAAAGCACGTTTATAGGTAGATACGGATACTTAGGACGTTCATCAAGTCAGTTACGTAGGGTTCGACCACAGCAGTATAGTCAATACGCACATCGAGCGTACCCACAGACTGATGAAGTCCGAACCCAGCGCTTGGTTTCCATCCGTTAAAGCCATTGTCGCCTATGCGGTCGACGCCGCCACGAACATCAAGGATGTCGAGCATACGATAGCGCACACCTATGCGTCCGAGCGACTCATGAAACTGAAACGATGAGGTAGCTACCTGGTCTACTGGTTGCACGGGTGGGTCTTGCGGGATGCGGCGGCGCTGCTCGCGGTCGGTAAAGCGAGCCTCGTATTCGGCAAGGAGCAGCAAGGTGTCGTCGTAGAGCGCCTGCGCAGCACTTAGACGCACGCGCACCGGAAATGAATCGGTAGATGAGCGCCCGCCTACCCCGTCTGTTTCCCACTCGTAGGCGGCGAGCAAGTCGCTCACGGAAAGCCCCAGCCGCGTCCCATCGCGTGGGGTGTAGGTAGCCCCCAGGTCAATGCCCAGGCTCTGCACCGTGCCTACCTCATCAACCAGGTCGGCAATGTAGAACTTAAGTGTTGCTCCCACCGCCACGCGTTCCCAGAACTGATTACCAAACGCCAGAAACAGCGCATATTCATCGGTAGACAGCGTTTCGGTTGGATTGCCATCCAGGTCGCGTCCGTCAATGTCGTTCACACCAGCCCGCAGCACGCCGGCGCTAATGCCTGCGGTTGGACCAATCGGCGTATTGAACGATGCCATTTGCAGTTCGCGGTCGAAGCTCATCAGCGCTGCCGAGAGCGAGAGGTACTGTCCCGTAGCCTGATGTGCCAGCGCCGGATTGTAGAGGGCCGCGACATCAGCGTCGGGGTGAGCGCCCAGTGCGTTGCCCAGGGCAATTCCTTGCGCATCCACCCCAATACGGGCAAACGCACCCGCGCCCGTGTCTTGGGCCCAGAGGGAAGCGGCGGGACTTCCCAGCACAAACATGAGCAGCACCACTCCCCAAACGTGCCAGGGGCACCTGGGGGCAGACTCGGTCGATACAGTTGCGCGCAGCGTAGCCATAAGCATCAGTCAATCAGCAGAATCTTGCCTCGGGCGCTGCCTTGGTCGGTTTCTACCTCGTAGAAGTAGGTGCCGTTCGGCAAGCGAAGCCCGCTTTCGTCGGTGCCATCCCACACGAGTTCTTGTTCACCGGGTGCATCACCTTCAGCGCGGAGGGTGCGTACGCTGCGCATCTCAAAGTCGAGGATGCGCACCCGGGTCGTGCCGGGCTCATCGCGTTCGTAGCGGATGCGCACGACTTGGTCGCTCGACGGCGTGAACGGATTGGGGTATGCGTAGGTCTCAACCGACCGACCGCCGGGTGTGTCGGAGTCGAGCGGTTCAGCAGCGCGAAAGAGCGTCCAGGTCGTGCCGTTGTCGGTGCTGCGCAGGAGCCCGTCGGTCGTACCTACCCACACCGCGTTGCGCGTCGTTGCAACAGCACGAACGCCTGCATCGGGGCGATGATAGGTATTTTCAGGCAACGCAAAGCGGCGGATGGCCGTCCAGGTCGTGCCATCATCGTCAGACACAAAGAGTCCGTTATCGCCTGCTGCGTAGACCCGGTCGCCGTCGAATGCCAGGTCGAAGATGCGTTCGTCGATCAGGGTTTGCGTGAACGAGGTGCCGCCGTCGGTTGTGTGCGTTACGCCAAAGCGTTGCTGCTCGCCCGGCTCGGTGCTTGGCATCATAGCCATTGGAAAACAAATCACCCCGCAAGCGTTCAAAATCTTCGGGCTGCATTTCTGGGAAAATGTTAAACCGGTGTTTTTGCATAAATATAAGTTAAGCCCCAATGCAGGTTAGCGCAAAACAACTTAGGAAAGTGTTTTACCTGCAAAGGGGCTATTTTTAAAGTTTTTTTTCATGTTGTTTTGCGCTATTCAAATATACAACTTTTTATTTAATTAGCCAATTTCCTGAACTTATTGCTCCCGTTCAAGTGGCTTTTTTCCGCCTTAATTATCAGCCCTGTTTGCTCTACCTGTAGAATAGCGTACTTGCCTGCAAACTCCCGG